>CABTZM010000028.1 GCA_902489295.1 uncultured Collinsella sp. | reverse complement strand
GGGCGCTTGTCCAACGTCGCGTTCCTGGGCGCCCATCTGCTCAAGATTAAGCCCTGCATTGAGGTAACGGGCGGCAAGTTCGTGGCGACCAAGAAGTTCCGCGGATCTATGCTCAAGTGCGCCCGTGCCTTTATCGACCACATGGTTGCGAAGGGCGAGATCGACTACTCGCACATTGGCCTGGCGTATTCGGTGGGCCTTTCCGAGGAGCTGCGCGACGACATGGAGGTCTACGCTCATGAACTCGGCTTTAAGGACATCACCTGGACTCAGGTCGGCGGTGTGATCTCGAGCCATTGTGGTCCGACTGCCTTTGGCGCGGTGCTTACGCTTAAAGCGTAGGGCCTGGCGTCTATCGATATCTATTGCCTCGGCGGCGGGCGGGTTGCGATAACCTTTCCGCCGCTCTTGCGTGGGGCCAAATAGGACAACCCAATTGGCCGCCAAACCGTTTCACCATCATGCGTATGGGCTAGAATGGCTCTGGCATTTTAATTGGCAATAACCAAAGAGAGGCAAGGTCGCGGGAATGGCTGAGATGACGCTTGAGGGTGTGGATGCTCGTCCCGAGGACTCTGCGTTTGCCCTGGGCCGCGTGCATTCGATTGAGACGATGGGAACGGTCGACGGACCCGGCATCCGCTTTGTGGTGTTTGTTCAGGGCTGCCCCATGCGTTGTGCGTATTGCCACAACCCCGATACTTGGTCGGTTAAAGGCGGCACCATGGTGACCGTCGAGCACCTGATGGACGAGTTCCAGAGTAACCATGAGTTTTACCGCAGCGGCGGAATTACGGTTTCGGGTGGCGAGCCGCTTCTGCAGCCTGAGTTTTTGGCTGACCTGTTCCGCGTCATGCACAATAACCCCGATGGTCGCGTGCATACCTGCTTGGATAGCTGCGGGTATGCGTTCGATCCCGCGCATCCCGAGAAGTTCGATGCTGTGCTCAACGAGACCGATATGGTGCTGCTCGACATTAAGCATGCCGATCCCGTCGAGCATAAAAAGCTGACCGGTTGCGATCCTGCACGCATCCTGGCGTTTGGCGATGAGCTTGCTCGTCGCAAGATTAAGGTTGTTATTCGCCACGTGGTAGTGCCGGGTATCACCGATACGGTGGAGGAATGCGAGAAGCTCGGTCGCCTGATCGCTCCATGGCACAACGTGGTGGGTTTGGAGATGCTGCCGTATCACACGATGGGTGTCGTCAAGTACGAGCAACTGGGCATTCCCTATAAGCTTGAGGGCGTGCCTCAGATGGATACCGCGCGCATGCCCGAGCTGCGCAACGCAGTCATGACGGGCATGAAAAAGCGCCGTGCGGAACTCAAAAACGCCATCGGCTAGCAGCACTCATTGGGGACAGACTTAAATGAGTGCCCCCGGGCACCTAGTTGATTGCTAAAGAGCCCCGTCAAGTTGCGGTGGAATAGTTCTTGTTTATCGGCTAATACCGCCCAAACAGGAACTATTTCACCGCAACTGCGTTTTGGGCGGAGATGCGCAACAGAATCGGTGTTTTTGCATAGATACGCCTGTATTTTGTTTAGAGACACCTTAAACGCGACTGAATGTCTTCGGTAAGAAATGCCTGCTATCGACATCGATGGCTGTACCTATGTCATGAGCGTCATGACATCGATGCCGTGGAGCGACCGCTCGAGCGAGGTTACGGCCGCGATTGCAAAGGCGCTGTTTGATACGCGAGCTGCACTGGCTTAGCGTGTTCGTTTGGCGAGGTCAAACAAAATGCTGGTACCATACCGTGGTTGAGAATTTCGTATAGGTTTGGGGAATGGTATGGCTACCATCGCGATTATCGGTGCGCTCGAAAAAGAGATCATGCAGATTAAGGAAGAGCTGAGCGACGTTTGCGAGGCACGGGAGGCAGGCTTGACCGTTGTGAGCGGTGAGCTCGACGGCCTGACAGTTGTCGCCACAACGGCGGGCATGGGCACGGTGAACGCCGCCGCTGCAACACAGCACCTCATTAGCAAGTATGCTCCGCAGGCTGTTGTGTTTTCGGGCATTGCGGGCGGTTTGAACCCCAAGCTCCATATCGACGACGTGGTCATTGGCAAACGCCTGCGCTATCTGGATACCGATACCGCGCTTATCGCCGAGTCCGCACCGGGGCTTGAGGAGTTTGGTTCGACGCCCGCGCTGGTCGATATTGCCGTCGACGTGCTTGCTGAGCGTGGGTTCGTTGACGCTTCGACAAATGCAGTCGCTTCGAACGAGGGCACCAAACAGTTCCTGGTCGGCACGATTGCCACGGGTAACCGCTTTGTGACGGGCGCCGCCATGCGTAACGACGCTATCGAAGCGACGCATGCCGATTGTGTCGGCATGGAGGGCGCGGCGATTGCTCATGTCGCAACCAAAAATGGTGTCGATTGCCTGGTGTTGCGCGCTATCAGCGATAATTGTGACGAGGCGTACGATGCAATTTGCGACCGAGAGTTCGATCTGTTCGAGTACGCGCGTGTCGCAAGTAACATCACGCTCGATATCGTCCGCCGCATTGCCGCTGCGCAATAGCGCGCTCTTTTGTAAGAACCTACGACCAAGGAGTGTCCATGGCCGATTCCATTAACTACCAGCTTGCCAAGTTCGTTGCCAGCTACGGCAAAGTTTCGCAGATTCCCGAGTCCACCTGCCCCGAGGTGAGCTTCGTCGGCCGCTCCAACGTGGGCAAGTCGTCGATTATGAACAAGCTTTTTGGCCGCAAGAACCTCGTCAAGGTTTCGAGCACACCGGGCAAGACGAGCAATATCAACTTCTTTGAGGCTGACGACGTGCACTTCGTCGACCTGCCGGGCTATGGTTTCGCCCGTCGTTCCAAGGCCGAGCGCGACCGTTGGGCCGAGCTCATCGGCGATTTCTTCGACTCCGAGCGCAGCTTTAACCTGGTCGTGTCGCTGGTGGACATTCGTCACGACCCGAGCAAGCTCGACCATGACATGATCGACTACCTGCAGGGCAACGAGTTCAACTTTATCGTCTGCCTCACCAAGGCCGACAAGCTCAGCCGCACCCAGCAGGCACGCCAAGCGGCAGCCATCAAAAAGCAGCTCAACGTTCCGGCCGAGAACGTTATTATCACAAGCTCCCAGACCGGCACCGGCATCGACGAACTCAAGCGCCGCATTGCCGAAGCCTGCCTCTAATAAGTGCCCCAACCTAGCAAGAGGCCCTATCAATAAAAAGCAACTATCAGCCCGGCGACTTTCCAGAGTGTAGGTCCCTGTAGCCGCCGCCAGCGAAGTTAACGTAGGGGAGGCCAGGGGCTTTGCCCCCAAATCTTTCCGCAGGACGGCAGGACCCCCGCCGCACGAAGTGTGTAGCGGGGGTCCTGTCATGTCCGAGGACGATTTGGGGGCAAAGCCCCTGGCCTCCCCGGCGGGTATACGGGACGGCGACTACAGGTATTCGATCTGGGCGCCTTCCGTGTCGCACGTTAAAATATGCGTCTCACACTTAGGGAACTGCTCGCGCAGCTTGACCTGCAAGAACTTTGCCACGATGGTGTCGTCAGTCACGGCCATGAGGGTCGAGCCGGAGCCACTGATCCAGATGGTCTTGGCGCCGCCGTTAAGGCAGGTGTCGCGCACAGCGTTGTAATCGGGAATCAGGCGGCGGCGATAGGGCTCCTGGATGCGGTCGTCGTTGGCGGCGGCAATCAGGTCAAGGTCGCCGGTCTCCAGGCCGCGCGTCATGCCGGCGATGCGGCCCATTTGCCATACGGCGGTGGAGAGTGGAATCTCCTGCGGCACGACCTTGCGCGCCTCACTCGTATGCACCTCGTAGGGCGGAATCACGGTAATAAAACGCAAGCGATCGCTCACCTCGTAGCGCAGGCACTGGGGGAGCGAATCAGTCGGCGTAAAGGAGCAAACGGCACCGCCCAGGATGGCAGGGGCGACGTTATCGGGATGGCCCTCGACCTCGGTGGCAATGCGGACGAGCTCGGCACGGTCGACGGTGTGGCCCGTCAGCGCGGCGGCCGCCATGATGCCGGCGACGACGCAGGTGGAGCTGGAGCCCAGGCCGCGAGCGACGGGCACATCGGTTTGAATGTCGATGGCAACGGGAAAAGCCGGCTCGTCCCATGCAGCCAGTGCATCGACAAAGCTCACGTAGACCAGGTTGTTCTCGTTTTGGAACTCCTCGGGGCAGCCCGTGATGGTGAGCTTGTCGGCGCGCTCAAAGGTGAAGTGCGAGTAGAGGCTGACGGCCATGCCGAGGGTGTCGTAGCCGATGCCTAGGTTTGCGCTGGTGGCGGGGACGGTGATCTTGATCATGGGAATCTCCTGGGCGGTCTGCCTGTTTAGTTCGCTGCTCGGGCAGTCCTGGCTCGCTCGGAAAGCACATTAAGTGCTTTCCGGCTCGTGCGGAACTCGCGACGAACTAAACAGGCAGACCCGCATGTCAGTTCGTCATCATCCCGGTGGGTTTCTGATAAAAGAAGGTGCGCCGGCTTTCGCCGGCGCTTAATAAGGGGTTTAGTTGGTGCTCATTCGTTTTGCTGCAGACTCGACGTAGCTTGCCATCTCATCGACGTCGCAGACGTCTTCAAAGCGGACGGGCTTGGACTCGAGCTCGGCAAGTTGTGCCGGGGCGACCGTATCGGTGGCCTGCTCGAGCACACGCATAGCCTCAAAATCATCCTCGGGAACGTCGAGGCCCAGAGCGTCGCAGCAGGCGCGCGGGAACTTGTAGGGGCTGGCGGTCGAAAGCAGCACGCGGGCCTTGGCGCCCTCGGCGGGGGTGACTTTTTCAAAGACGTGATAGCCGCAGGCGGTGTGCGGGTCAATCACGTAGCCGTTTGCGTCCCAGCAGCTCTTGATGGCAGTGCGAACCTCGGCCTCGCTGGCCCAGCCGCAGCCAAAGATGCTCTGAATCTTTGCCAGCAGGTCGGCGGGAACTTCGTAGCGACCAGTCTGTGCCAGCTGCTCCATAAGGTCGGCAACAAGCTCGCAGTCGCCATCGGACAGGAAGTACAGCATGCGCTCCAGGTTGGAGCTGATGAGGATGTCCATCGACGGCGAGATGGTCGTGTAGAACGGACGGTTGCGGTCGTAGACACCGGTGGTCAGGAAGTCAGCCAGCACGTTGTTCTTGTCGCTCGCGACGATGAGCTTGGCGACGGGCAGGCCCATGCGCTTGGCATAGTAGCCGGCCAGGATATCGCCGAAGTTGCCGGTCGGTACGCAGAACTCCACGGCGTCGCCGGCCTCGATGGCGCCGGCGCGCAGCAGTTGCGCATAGGCGGCAAAGTAGTAGACGACCTGCGGTACCAGACGGCCGACATTGATGGAGTTGGCGCTCGAAAGCACGGTGCCAGCGGCCTCCAGGCGCTCGGCAAGCTCCTTATCGGCAAAGATGCGCTTGACGGCGCTCTGGGCGTCGTCAAAGTTGCCGCGGATGCCGCAGACAGCGACGTTGTCGCCCTCCTGCGTGGACATCTGCAGGTTCTGGACGCGGCTGACCTTGCCCTCGGGATAAAAGACAGTGATGCCCGTGCCCGGAGCGTCGGCAAAGCCGGCAAGTGCTGCCTTGCCCGTATCGCCCGACGTGGCGGTGACGATCATGATGCGCTCGGCGCCGCCGTCCTTGGCAGAGGTGCGGGCCATCAGGCGGGGGAGCATCTGCAGGGCGACGTCCTTAAAGGCGCTTGTGGGGCCGCCAAAGAGTTCCATCACATAGGTCTGAGGGGCATCGGCGCCCGGTGCGGCGTCGAGTTTGACGAGCGGCGTGACCTCTTCGCTCGCAAACGTGCTGCGGTAAGCCTCGTCGACACACGCCGATATTTCTTCGGCCGTGTAATCATTCAGTAACATTCCCAACACATCTTGAGCGATTTCAAAGTACGATTTATCTGCAAGCGAGCTGATATCGAGTTGCTGGGTGCCCAGCTCGTCCGAGACAAACAAACCCCCGTCGGGAGCGATGCCGGTACGGATTGCCACCTTACTTGAGCACGATAAAGTGCGTCCTCGTGTACTATGATAAGTTCCCATATAACACTGCTCCTCGGATGCCTTGGTCCCAATCGGTGAAACCATGGTATCAGAGCGCGCAAAACAGGTTTGCAGAGGCTTTTAGAAAGGTAACCTCAAGCCCATGATTAAGATTGCCAAGTTTGGCGGCTCGTCGGTCGCCGACGCCGAACACTTTAAGAAGATCAAGGCCATTGTCGATGCCGACCCGGCCCGCCGTTTTGTGGTGGTTTCTGCCTGCGGTCGCCGCTTTAAGGGCGATACCAAGGTGACCGACCTGCTCTACTTGGTTAACGCACACGTTAAGTACCACGTGTCGTGCGAGGAGCTGCTCGAGGACATTGGCCAGCGCTATTTTGATATCGCTGACGAGCTGGAGCTCACCTATCCCATCCGCGAGGAGTTCGCGGCCTTTGCCGAGCGCGCCCGTTCCGGTGGCTACTCCACCGAGGAACTCGTGAGCCGCGGCGAGTACTTTACCGCCCGTCTGATGGCCGAGTACCTGGGCCTGCCGTTCCTGGATGCCGCGACGGTCGTGGCGTTCCATCATGACGGTACGCTCAGCATGAACCGCACCGCCGAGCTGGTGCAGGAGTACGGCCAGCAGGGCGGCTTTGTTATGCCCGGTTTCTACGGCGCGACGCGTGAGGGGCAGATCAAGCTGCTCGACCGTGGCGGCGGCGATATTTCCGGCTCGATTCTGGCCAAGTGCCTTGGTGCCGACCTGTACGAGAACTGGACCGACGTTTCGGGCTTCTATTCTGCCGATCCGCGTATTGTTCCCGAGGCTCAGCCCATTGCGCGCGTTACCTACGAGGAGCTGCGCGAGCTTTCGTACATGGGTGCAAGCGTCCTGCACGAGGAGGCCGTGTTCCCCGTGCGCGAGGCAGGCATTCCGCTGGTCATCAAGAACACCAATGCGCCGCAGGACCCCGGCACCATCATTAGCGAGACGGCTGACGAGGGTGAGGCGGAGCCTATCATTACCGGCGTGACCGGCAAGCGCGGCTTTGTCGCCATCAACGTTGCCCGCGACCGCACCAAGCCCCGTGTCGGCTTTATGCGCCGTGCACTTTCGGTGTTCGAACGCTATGACGTTTCCGTCGAGCATATGCCCACCGGCGTCGACCGCTTTGGCGCCGTGGTGCAGGAGCAGGATGTGCACGATTCGCTGTACTCGCTCGTGGGTGACATCCAGCAGGAGGTCGAGCCGCTCGAGATCGAGGTTGTCGAGGGATTGGCGCTCATCGCGACCGTCGGTCGTAACCTGCGCGGCCGCGCAGGTATCTCGGGCCACCTGTTTGGCATGCTCGGCCAGGCCGGCGTGAGCGTGCGCATGATTTCGCAGAGCTGTGACGAGATCAACATCATTATCGGTGTCGAGGAGAAGGACTTCGACCTGGCGATTCGGACCATTTACCGCGCCTTCTCCGACGAGAACGGCATTGTGAAGGTCTCCGACCTGGAGGCTCCCGTGCCGGTCGATCCCGCCCCGGCCGCGCTCCACAAGTAGCTGCTATCCCAGTAGATTTTCGGGACTTGCCTCAAAAACTACGGCGGGGCGTTTCGTTTCGGTTTCGTTTCGACGGGGCGGGTTTCGTGCCCGCCCTGTTCTTGTATACACTGGCAACAATAATCGGCCTGCTCGGCGTGCGGGCAAAAGCCACAGCCTTTAAAGGGGGAAGCATGAAACAGTACACGGTTGCTATTTTGGGCGCGACGGGAGCCGTGGGCACCCAGATGCTCGAGTGCCTCAACGAGCAGGAGTTTCCGGTCGGCAAGCTCAAGCTGCTAGCGAGCGCGCGCTCTGCGGGCAAGACCGTCGAGTTCCGCGGCGAGCAGGTTGTGATTGAGGAGGCTTGCCCCGAGGCCTTTGAGGGCTGCGACATCGTGCTCGGCGCCGCCGGCGACGATATTGCGAAGGAGCTGCTGCCCGAGGCCGTCAAGCGCGGCGCCGTCGTGGTCGACAACAGCCACGCCTTCCGCATGGATCCCGAGGTGCCGCTGGTTGTGCCTGAAATCAATGCCGACGACATCAAGTGGCATCACGGCCTTATCGCCAATCCCAACTGCGCGACCATCATCGGCCTGGTTCCCACGTGGCCGCTGCACCAGCTTGCTGGCGTGAAGCGTATGATCGTGTCCACGTATCAGGCAGCTTCGGGCGCTGGCGCTCCCGGTATGGCCGAGCTCGAGGCTCAGCTTGCCGCCCTGGGCCGTGGCGAGGAGATTCCCGAGCCGCGCGCGTTTGCCGCCCAGCTGGCGAGCAACCTGATTCCGCAGATCGGCGGTGTCAAGGAGGAAGGCTTTACCTCCGAGGAGATGAAGCTGCAAAACGAGGGCCGCAAGATCATGCATCTGCCCGAGCTGCGCGTGAACTGCACCTGCGTGCGCGTGCCCGTGCTGCGTTCGCACTCCGAGAGCATTACGCTCGAGTTTGAGCGCGACATTACGGTTGAGGAGGCCCGTGCTGCGCTGGCTGCCGCTCCGGGCGTGAAGCTGGTTGACGATATGAGCGCCGAGGATGCGCACGATCGCTTCCCCATGCCGATGGATACGTCCGACCAGGACCTGATTTGGGTCGGCCGCGTGCGTCGCGACATCTCGAACCCCGAGGCCGTGCGCGGTATCACCTTCTGGTGCTGCGGCGACCAAATCCGTAAGGGCGCGGCAACCAACGCCGTCCAGATCGCTAAGCTGCTCTGCGAGTAGTGCGACCTGTCCGGCGGGGGCCGGGCTTAGTTTTCAGAACGTCCTCGACCATGTGCGGTGCCTTGTCCTGCTCCTTCGGAGCCGCGGACAAGGCGCCACACTGGTCTGCGGAGTGTTCTGAAAACCAAGCCCGGCCCCCGCCTGCGGTGACGTTGTTGCGAGCGGCCTGCGATGGGGGCCGTTGTTGGTTGGGGCCGCTGGGCTGATGTGGGGGCGCGTGGCTGTTGCGGGCCCTGGTCCCAGCGGCGGCCTCGGCGCTTTGCGCCTGCCGCCTTGGGGGACTTTGGGGCGCGGCCGGCAGCTGCGGCGCGTTGCGCCTGCTGCCTGCGGGGACTTTGGGGTCGTGCGGCAGCTGTGGCGCTGTCGCGCCTGCTGCCTTGGGTGACTTTGGGGTTGGTGCGAATCGAAGGTGAATGGTTTCCCGGGATGTGAACGACCTATTTTGGACCCTTGAAGCATCGGCATATTTTGGCCGCCATTTCCTGCGGTTTTATCGCATGAATCCTGCTGTTTTGCAATCAAAAAATGCGGATGCTTCGGGGCCCTATTTTTACTCGTTCACTTCTCAGAAAACCATTCACCTTCGTTTTTGCCGGACATCGTTTTGGGCATTGCGACTCGGTGTCGGCTGATATTGAGAGGGAAAACGCCCTCCCTTGGACAATCGGGTCTGTCCGGACGTATCTGCGGGGTTGTCTGCACAATTCGCGGTATTATGTTGCGGAGTTTTGAAAGGAGCCGCCGGTGGTCGCGACGACATTTGCTTCGCCTTTGGGCGAAATCTTGCTTGCCGCTGATGGCCGCGGTTTGACGGGGCTTTGGTTTGAGGGGCAGGAGCACTTTGGCTCTACGCTGCTCAAAGAAGATGCGGAGCACGTTGAAGGCGCCGATGCGGTTTCCGGTACCGGTGGGATGTCTTCGGTGAGTCCGGCAAATGGCGCGGCTTCTTCGGTGCTTGAGCGTTCTTGGGCTTGGCTGAATGCTTATTTTGCAGGGCAGGAACCTCGGTTTACGCCGCCGTTGCATATGATTGGCACGGCGTTTCAGCGTGAGGTTTGGTTTGAGCTGCTTTCTATCCCGCGTGGCGATGTCGCTACGTATGGCGAAATCGCCCAGCGTGTTGCGGCTCGACATCGTGTGCCGGGAAATGAGGCTCCCGTTGTGTCCCCGCGTGCCGTGGGGGCTGCGGTTGCGCGTAATCCCATTTCGATTATCGTGCCGTGCCATCGCGTGGTTGCCGCTGACGGGTCGCTCAACGGATATGCCGGTGGCCTCGACCGCAAGGAGTGGCTGCTTCGGCTTGAGGGTGCGTACGAGGGGTAACGCCAGGGCGCTTTGCATAGCCAAGACGCCACAATAGAACGGGATACGCTTTCCGAATAGCGTGCCAAGCGGAAAGCGCGTCCCGGAATACAGCCTCAGAGCGGCATGCCGTTTCCGGTTGAGACCACCTGCTTGGACATCTTTCTACGCTCGCTCTTGCAGGGCGTAGATCGATTTGTCCATGTTGAACAGATATGCCACAACGCAGACGATGAAGAACGCCGGCAGATTACCGAAACCGAAGACCTCGCAGCCAATGAGGATCGGCGCGAGCAGCGTGTTGGTGGCGCTGCCAAAGACGGCTGCGTAGCCCAGTGCGGCGCAGAGCTCGACGGGCATGCCGAGAATCCCGGCGAGTACGACACCCAGGCTGGCTCCGATGGAGAACAGCGGCGTCACCTCGCCACCCTGATATCCTGCGGCAAGCGTGGCGATGGTGAGTACGAATTTGAGCGCCCAGTCCCAAGGCATGAGCGACGCCTCGCCGTTGTCACCCCAGTGCCGCGGATATCAGGTTGGTGCCAAGGCCGCAGTATCGCCCCTGCCACAGCACGAACAGAATCGCCGACAGCGCAAGGCCCATAACGGCAACGCGTATGTAAGGGCTGGGGAGCAGCCGCGCTGCAAGGGGCTTAGCATGGGCAAGGCACCAGGCAAAGGCGCCACCGACCATGCCAAACGCGATACCCAACAACGCCAGCCGTCCAAGACCGGGGAGGTCGAGCGCATACGAGGCGGCAACGGCGACCTCAAACTTCTCGAGCCCCAGAGCGCCGGAGGTCATGCTTGCGGCGAGCGAGGCTGTAAGCGCGGGAAACAGCGCGCGGTATTCCATGCGTCCTGCGACCAGTACTTCGATCGCAAAGATCGCGGCGGCGAGGGGCGTTCGGAAGAGTCCGGCAAAGCCGGCGGCCATGCCGATAAGCAAAAACGTGTTGCCGGGGTCTCGGAAAGGTAGACGTCGGCCGATCCAATGCGAGACGGTGGCGCCGATCTGCACCGCTACGCCCTCGCGTCCCGCACTACCGCCAAAGAGATGCGTCCCCCACGTGCTCAGCATAATGAGCGGCACCAAACGCGGGGAGATGGCGTCCTCGCGTCCGTGGCCTACGTCAAATACTAAGCTCATGCCCCGATCGGTGCCTTTGCCCCAGGTGCGGTAGGCAAATACGATGGCCAGACCCGCGAGGGCGAGAAAGGGAAGGAGCAGTGCGACGTGCGCGTCCCGGAAGGCGCCGATTGCCAGGAGCACACGACCAAAAAGGGCACAGATGGCGCCAACGATGATGCCAATAGGGATTCCGACAGCGCCCATGAGCACGAGACCGCTATAGGTGTTGACCAGGAGTTTAACCCTGCTCGATGCGCTGCTTTCCGACACTTCTCCTCCAAAACAAAAAAGACTCCTGCTGTTACGTGATACCCAAGGGGCATCACGTAACAGCAGAAGTCATCAGCAACAAGGCGGTTTAGGGCGACGCGACAGCTTGGCTAGCGCACCCAGCGGAGACATTCATTCCGCAGCGGCATCATAGCGGCGGGCGTGGTTTGGGTCAAATGGTTGACTTGGGTAGCCTTAATGCCTCGCCTACACCCGCCATTCCCCCATATAAAACCTGCCAAAATAAACCTGTCCCTTTTTGGTCGGTGCGAAATGGGTAATACTAAAGAGTTATCCGACCAGATGGGAACCGATCGATGGCCTATATCGAATTCAAAGACGTCATCAAGGCATACGGCGAGGGCGATGCCCGCATTCATGCGCTCGACGGCGCGAGCTTTACGGTCGAGCGCGGCGAGCTCGCCATCATTTTGGGTGCTTCGGGTGCCGGCAAGACTACGGCGCTCAACATTCTGGGCGGCATGGACACGGCAACTTCTGGCACCGTGACGGTGGACGGGCGTGACGTGAGCGCTGCCAACGAGGCACAGCTTGTGGAATACCGCCGCGCCGACGTTGGCTTTGTCTTTCAGTTCTACAATCTGGTTCCCAACCTGACGGCGCTTGAGAACGTCGAGCTCGCAGCTCAGATCTGCCCCGATTCGCTTGATGCCGAACAAACGCTTCGCCAGGTTGGCCTGGGCGAGCGCCTGGGCAACTTTCCGGCACAGCTTTCGGGCGGCGAGCAGCAGCGCGTGTCCATCGCCCGCGCGCTGGCCAAGAACCCCAAGCTGCTCCTGTGCGACGAGCCTACGGGCGCACTCGACTACAAAACTGGCAAGCAGATCTTGCAGCTGCTGCAGGATACCTGCCGCAAACAGGGCATCACGGTCATTATCATCACGCACAACTCTGCACTCGCGCCCATGGCTGATCGCCTGATCCGCTTTAAGAGTGGTCGCGTGGAGAGCGAGACGGTCCAGCAAAATCCCGTGCCTATCGAGACAATCGAGTGGTAGCGCCCATGGATCAGAATCGCCAGAACAGCCAACGCCGCGACGCGCAGGGCACGGAGCGCGAGCAGGATTTTACGACCTACCGCACTGCCCAAAGCTCAAACGACATGGTGCCGACGGTGTTTCGCCGTGGCATCTACCGCACGATTCGCGGCAGTCTCAAGCGCTTCTTGTCTATCGTGGTCATCACGGCGCTCGGCGTGAGCGTGATGTGCGGCCTCAAGGCGGGTTGCGAGGACCTGTGCGATTCGGTCGACGCCTACTTTGACCAGCAGAATGTCTATGACATCAACGTGCAGTCGACCTATGGTCTGACCGCTGATGACCTTGCTGCCATCCAAGAGGTCGATGGCGTCGAGACGGCCGAGGGCATCTATACAGAGACCGCCTATACTGCCGTCGGCACTACGCACGAGCGTGTTGTTGTACAGAGTCTCTCTAAAGAGAATATCGATCAACCGGTGTTGGTGCGTGGCGAGCTGCCCGAGACTTCGGGCGAAGTGGCAGTGACCTCGCGCTTTCTAAAGGCTTCGGGCAAAAAACTCGGCGATACGGTGAGCTTTGCCGCCAACGATGCGAGCTCGTCGAACCAAAGCGCCAAGGACCAGTTTGCCGCATGCGATTACACCATCACGGCCGAGGTTCTCGATCCCACCGACGTGAGCTCCGACTCGACGGTCAACGCTTTCCGCGCCGCCTCGGCCGCGGATTACAAGTTCTACGTGAGTGAGGATGCCGCGACGTCGTCGTCCTATTCCGCGATCCACGTGGTCGTCGAAGGAGCTAAGGACCTCAACTCCTATTCCGATGCCTATACGGCAAAGATTGACGAGGTCAAAGCCAATATCGATAAGATTCGCGACGAGCGCGAGAAGGTGCGCGCCAAGGAGCTGACGGTCGACACGCCAGCGAACTTGGATGCAGCTGAGCGCCAGGCGAATATGGTCTTTGGGATCGAGCAGGACAACATTAACCGCATGGCCGAGGGCAGCGAGGAGCGTGCGCAGGCGCAGGCCGACCTAGACCAGCGCCGCGCCGCCGCCGACCAACAGTCCGCCGATGCCCGCGCCGAGCTCTCCGACTTGGGCGAATGCACCTGGTATATCCAGGACCGCAATAACATCGCAAGCTACTCGAGCGTCGAGAGCGATAGCTCCTCAATCGAGGCCATCGCCACGGTGTTCCCGTTCATCTTCTTTATCGTCGCCGTGCTCATCAGCCTCACCACTGCCACGCGCATGGTCGAGGAGGAGCGCACGCTCATCGGCCTGTACAAGGCGCTTGGCTATTCGCGCGGGCGCATTCTGTCCAAATACGTGGACTACTCGCTGTGGGCCTGTCTAATCGGCGGCGTGCTCGGCAATGTCATCGGCTTTGTGGGCCTGCCGTTGTTCCTGTTTACGGTGTTCGACGACATGTACTCGCTGCCCCAGATGCTGCTTTCGTACGACATCGTGTCCTCGATCGTTTCGGTGGCGCTGTTTGCTGTGGGCGTGGTGGGCGCCACGATTATCGCTTGCCGCCACGAGATGGCCGAGACCCCGGCCTCGCTCATGCGCCCCAAGGCCCCGCGCGCCGGCTCGCGCATTTTCCTCGAGCGCATTGGCTTTATTTGGCGCCGCATGGGCTTTTTGAACAAGGTGGCCGCGCGCAATCTGTTCCGCTACAAAAAGCGTGCCTTTATGACCATCTTTGGCATCGCGGGCTGCACGGCGCTCGTGATCTGCGGTATGGGCATTCGTGACACATCGGTGGCGCTTTCGCCCAAGCAGTACGGGCACATTACGCGCTATGACCTTTTGGCGGTTGCCAACCCCGATGACTTTACGCAGACGTGTGCGGCGCTCGACGAGCGCAGTGCAGCCAAGGATTCCGATGTGACCGTGACCTCGACGCTGCCGATCATGACTGACAACGTCACCTTTACGTATGGTGGCAAGAGCGAGACCGTGCAGCTGGTCGTGGTGCCCGATGACCGTACGGGCGACTTGGACGACTACGTGTGCCTGGAGGATGAGTCCAAGGAGCCGCTTTCTTTGCGTGACGGGGATGTGTACTTGAGCAAGAGCTCACAGCTGGTGCTGGGGATTCAGCCGGGTGATACGGCCCAGGTTCAAGACTCGTCGCTCAACGTCGCCGATGTCGAGGTGAGTGACATTTCGCTTAACTATCTGGGCAACACGCTCTATATGACGCAGAGCACCTACGAGCGCGCGTTTGGTCAAAGCGCTCGTCTTAATGGCATCTTTGCGCTGCTCAAGGGGTCGTCAGCCGATCAAATTGCGTTTAGCAAGCAGCTCAAGAACGATGGCTGGCTCACCATCTCGAGCACGGCTGAGCATTGGGAGAACTACGAGGCTAACTTCACCATCATCAACTCGGTTGTGGTGCTTGTGACCTTTATGGCGGCGTGTCTGTCGTTTGTGGTGGTGTTTACGCTGTCCAACACCAACATCTCGGAGCGCGAGCGCGAGCTGGCGACCATCAAGGTGCTGGGTTTCCGTCGCGGCGAGGTACACCACTACGTCAACAAGGAGACGCTGATTCTCACAGCAATCGGTGCCGCGCTGGGCGTGCCGCTGGGCGGCGCGCTGGCCGAGAGCTTTACGTACATCCTGCAGATGCCGTCGCTCTACTTTGACGTTGAGGTCGAGCCGTTGAGCTACGTGCTCGCCGTGGTGCTGGCTTTTGCGTTCACGATCATCGTCAACCTCGCCACCAACCGAACCCTCAACAAGATCGACATGGTCGGCGCCCTCAAGAGTGCCGAATAGCCTA
Source organism: uncultured Collinsella sp. (assembly GCA_902489295.1). GTDB lineage: Bacteria > Actinomycetota > Coriobacteriia > Coriobacteriales > Coriobacteriaceae > Collinsella. Next base: position 1,188 of record CABTZM010000028.1, on the reverse strand, counting down.
CCAAAAAGGGATGTTAATTTTGGCAGGTTTTATCTGGGCAAACGCCGAGCAGCTTATGGGCGGTCTGGCGTTTGCCCCGTTTTGCTGGGGGATGTTTGTTGCTCAGTGCTCTTATTGACCAATCCAGTGCTGTGCATAGCTCTTGATGTCTTCGGTAAAACCGTCAAGATCGTCGAGGGTAATTACGTTGTCGATAAGTAAGTTGGCTATCTCGCGATGCATTGTGCTGCGGCGAATGTCGTTCGCCAGCACTCCTGAGGACAGCTTATCCCTATTGATGCGCTCTTCTAGCGCCCAAAACCTATTGGAGGCTTCACCGCTGCCGTTCAGTATCTCGATGTACTGATCGATGAGTTTCTCCATATGGCGTTCTTGCCATTCAGGGAGCAGTTTCTTAAACATCTTCCAGTCGCTTTCGGCTACGTCACGCATATGTCCTCCGCTCGTCAAACCTGCCAAAAAGGGACAGGTTTATTTTGGCAGGTTTTATCTGGGCAAACGCCGGGCAGCCTATGGGCGGTCTGGCGTCTGCTACTTTGCTGTCTTCTGCTCGCAGGCGTGGATGAGGTCGTCGTAGTGGGCAATCTTGTAGTTGAGGCGATCGAGGCCGGCCTGCATTTCGGCAATGCGCTCGGTGACCTGGTCGCGCTGTTCTTCGAGAATGGCTCTGCGCGCCGCCATGGTGCCGTCGCCTTGCTCTAGAAGCTGCATGTACTCGATGAGTGCTTCGATTGAAACGTTGGCGCCGCGCATACACTTGACGAACTTGATGCGCGCGCAGTCTTGTTCATCGTAGTCGCGTATGCCATTTTCGTTGCGATGTACACGAGGCAGCAAGCCAATGCGCTCGTAATAGCGCAGCGTATCGGCGGAAATACCATACTCCTTTGAAACTTCGGCAATCCTCATGAGGCAACTCCTTAGATGTCTTGCTAAGTTGCGGTGGAATAGTTCCTAGATTCGGTCATTTGGGCCTTAAATAGGAACTATATCACCGCAACTTTCTGGTAATCGTGCTGCCCGGCTTGGATGAGGGGAACCTCGGCCTTTGCCGCCGATTTTAAATAGGTCGTATGCCCCAAAAAGGGCCTATCTACTACGTTTAGTTGAATACCCTTGACCATGCCGAGAAAATGAAAAATAAAACCGACGCTCCTATAAGTTGTCAAGAGGCAGTTTGCGGGAGCG
>CABTZM010000027.1 GCA_902489295.1 uncultured Collinsella sp. | reverse complement strand
TGCTCGCATGGAGAGCACATTAAGTGCTCTCCGGCTCGTGCGGAACTCGCGATCGATGTTGCCCCATACGCCCGCCCAGGTCCTTAGATAACGTTGCTTGCGAACGTCGCTTTGCCCGTTCGCTTTTTGGTCTGGAGGGCCGGGTGGGCTGAATACTTAGACATGGCAAGGGGCTCCCCCGTTAAAGAACGGGGGAGCCCCTTGTTTCGTTTTGGTTGTTGTTGCGACCTAGAGGTGGCTGATGATCAGTTCCATCTTGCCTTCGAGGTCGATGGAGCTGACGGTGCTCGGGGCCAGCAGGTGGCTTCCCTTGCGGACGGGGTCGCCGCAGACGGTGCCTTCGCCGTCGATGACCGACAGACACATGAAGGGCCAGCGCTGGTCGAGGGTTTTGCTGCCGTCGACGCGCACACGATCGACGGTGTAGCAGGAGTTAGACTCGAGCTCGGTCACGCCGTTCACCTCGGGCGCGGTCACCGTGCCGTCGGTCGGAGCCTGAGCATCAAAGTCGATGCAGTCGAGGCTCTGCTCAATGTGCAGCGGGCGCAGGTTGCCGTCGGTGCCGGGACGGTCGTAGTCGTACAGACGATACGTCACGTCGCTCGACTGCTGCGTCTCCAAAATGAGCGTGCCGGTCTTGATGGCGTGCACGGTACCGGAATCAATCTGGAAAAAGTCGCCCTTGTGAATCGGCAACACGTTGAGCATGTCGTCCCAACGTCCTTCCTCGATCATTTGTGCGGCCTCGGCGCGGTCCTTGGCACGCTGGCCGACGATGATCGTGGCGTCGGGCTCGCAGTCCAGCACATACCAACACTCGGTTTTGCCCAGGCTACCGTTCTCGTGCTCGGCAGCGTACTCGTCGTTGGGATGAATCTGGATCGAAAGGTCGTCCTTGGCGTCCAGAATCTTAATGAGCAGCGGGAACTCCTTGCCCTCGCAGTTGCCAAAGAGCTCGCGATGCTCGGCCCACAGCCACGACAGCGTGTGGCCGGCATACGGGCCCTCCGCAATCTGGCAGTCGCCGTTGGGGTGGGCCGAGATGGCCCAGCACTCACCGATGGGGCCATCGGGAATGTCGTAGCCAAATACGGTTTCGAGCTGGCGACCGCCCCAGATCTTCTCGTGGAAGATCGGCGTCAGCTTAATCAAATCAGACATGTTCATACCCCCATTGTGTTGCGCGGGCGCTGCACAAAACAGCTCAAAGCGAGCGCCCGGATGACTACAAAAACCTATGCCAACGTTACGTTGTGCAACTCAAAGCGGTCGCCAACGTTGCGCGAGACCGAATACTCAAAGGCGGCGCCGCTGTCCAAAAAGCCAATCTGGGTGAGCTCGAGCAGGGGAGAGCCAGGCTTGGTGTCCAAGCGCTCGGCTTCTTCCTCGGTTGCTGCCACGGCGCGAATGGTACGGTGGAAGCTCGAAATCTTCAGCCCACATTGCTCGCGGATGAAGTGGTAGACCGATCCGTACAGGTCCTTCTTTTTAAGGCCTGGAATCAGCTCGAGGGGCATGTAGGTGTACTCGATAACGATGGGCTTCTCATCGGCCTGACGCACGCGCACGATGTGATAGGCAAAGTCATCCTCGGCAATTCCCAGCTGGGCTGCGATGTCCGCTGGTGGATTAACAATCGAGAAATCGTAGACCACCGAGGTCACCTTCTCCCCGCGGTGCTCATACGAAAAGCCCTGGGCACGGTCGTTTTTGCCCTGGAAAAACGCCTGACCGGGAAGTCTCGCCGTGTCCTTAACGTAGGTACCCGATCCGCGTCGGCTGGTAATAAGACCTTCCTCGGTGATTTGCTCGATAGCTCGTTTGACGGTGATTTTGGAAACGCTATAGAGCTCGCAGAACTCAACGACGGTGGGAAGCTTGTCGCCCGGTTTAAGAGTGCCATCCTCGATGCTTCGACGAATATCTGCAGCTATCGCCTCGTATTTGGGAATCATTGAACCTCCTTTCCGACATATATCAATACGCAAGTAAGTATAACCCTTAACAAGGCACCCATATAACCTTTATCTAAGAAGCTCGAGAAAGAAAAAAGAAAAAGACGCTTTACTTTTAGAATTAGAGCGCTATAGTTTAAGCAACGAACGGAATCTTTCCGCAGAACAGGATCGACCGTTTGGGGACGGTTTTGTTTTGGCGGGTTGGATATCGGTATGACCGGTGCGCGCCCGCGCCGGATAACCTGCCAAAGCAAACCCGTCTCCAACCGGAAGCTCTAGAACACGAAAGCGAGGACTTTGATGGCACAGTATCAGCTGCCCAACGACTTCTTCTTTGGCGCTGCTATGTCCGGCCCGCAGACTGAGGGTCAGTGGAACCAGGGCGGCAAGCTCGAGAACCTGTGGGACACCTGGTCCATCCAGGATCTGGGCTCGTTCTACAACTGCGTTGGCTCTTACGCCGGCAATGACTTTATGGCCAAGTACCAGGAAGACCTTCGCATTTTGAAGGACTTGGGCCTGGATACCTATCGCACTTCCATCCAGTGGAGCCGTCTGCTCGATGCCGACGGCAACCTCAACGAGGAAGGCGCCGCGTGGTATCACGAGTTGTTCCGCGCCTCTCGCGAAGCCGGCCTGGAGCCGTTTGTCAACTTGTACCACTTTGACATGCCCACCTACCTTTTTAACCGTGGCGGCTGGGAGAGCCGTGAGGTTGTCGAGGCTTACGCACATTACGCCGACGTCGCCTTCCACGAGTTTGGCCAGGAGATCAAGTACTGGTTCACCTTTAACGAGCCCATCGTCGAGCCCGAGCAGCGCTATCAGGAGGGCGTGTGGTTCCCGCAGCTCCACGACTTTAGCCGCGCTCGCACCGTGCAGTATCACATCTCGCTGGCACATGCGCTGGCCGTGGCCAACTACCGTCGCGCCTATGACGAGGGCGCCGTTCGCAGCGATGCCAAGATCGGCATGATCAACTGCTTTACCCCGGTCTACACCAAGGAGAACCCCAGCGAGGCGGACCTCGAGGCCGTGCGTATGACCAGCGGCATCAACAACCGCTGGTGGCTCGACCTCATTACCAAGGGCGAGCTTCCCGCCGACGTGCTCGACAGCCTGGCCGAGGGCGGCGTTAAGCTTCCGTTCCGTGCCGGCGACCAAGAGATTCTTAAGCAGGGTGTTGTCGACTGGCTCGGTTGCAACTACTACCACCCCACGCGCGTTCAGGCGCCGGCGAGCAAGATCGACCAGTACGGTCTGCCGCACTTTGCCGACGAGTACGTGTGGCCCGACGCCGTTATGAACGAGAGCCGCGGCTGGGAGATCTACCCGCAGGGCCTCTACGACTTTGGCATGGACTGCGCTAAGAACTACCCCGATCTTGAGTGGTTCGTTTCCGAGAACGGCATCGGCATCATGGACGAATACAAGAACCGAGACGCCGAAGGAACCATCCAGGATGACTACCGCGTCGACTTTGTACGCCAGCACCTGGAGTGGGTTGCCAAGGCAATTGCCGAGGGCGCCAAGTGCCGTGGATACCATTATTGGGCCGTCATCGATAACTGGTCTTGGGCGAATGCCTTTAAGAACCGTTACGGTTTTGTCGAGGTCGACCTTATGGACGGCTACAAGCGCCGCCTTAAGAAGTCGGCAGCTTGGCTCAAGCAGGTCGCCACGACTCACGTGGTTGATTAGCGAACGGGCGAACGCCCAGACCGCGCGCCGCTGCGCGCAACACATGGCACATCTGGTGGCAGAGGGCGACAGACCACCGTGCGCATAGGAAAAGGCCGGATTTGAAAGTTAGGAGCAATCATGGCCAGTGACAACGGAAAGAGCTTCCTCGACAAGTTTGCCGAGGTCTCTGCGAAGGTGGGAAACCAGGTTCACCTGCGTTCCCTGCGTGACGCCTTCGCGACCATCACGCCGCTCTATATCCTTGCGGGTATCGCGGTTCTTATTAACAACGTCGTGTTCCCTCTGTTCCCGCTCGATGCGGCGGGCCTTGCCAACCTTCAGACGTGGGGTTCGGCAATTACGCTGGGCACCCTCAACGTCTCTGCCATTATCTTGGCCGGATTGATTGGCTACAGCCTCGCTAAGAACAAGCGTTTCGATAACCCGCTCGCTTGCGTGGTCGTCGCTATCTCTGCTTTCGTCATCATGATGCCGCAGCAGATCACCGCCTCGCTTGCCGCCACGAGCCCGCTGCTCACCGACAAGATCACCTCCGCCGAGGTCACGGGCGCCCTTTCGACTGCCAACACCGGCACCAACGGTCTGTTCTCGGCTATTATCATCGCCCTGCTTTCCGTCTCGCTCTTCATCCAGATTTCTGGCGTCGAGAAGCTCAAGGTTAAGCTGGGCGAGGGCGTGCCTCCCGCGGTCTCCAACTCCTTCAACGTCATGATCCCGATGCTGCTCAACCTCGCGATCTTCGCTCTTGCCGCAGCCCTGCTCGCCGTGTGCGCCGGCACCGATCTGTGCACCATCATCTCCACGTGCATCTCCAACCCGCTCAAGAGCATCATGAACGCCGGTCCGTGGGCTGTTATCCTCATCTACACCCTTGCTAACCTGCTGTTCTGCGTCGGTATTCACCAGTCCACCATCTCTGGCGCTACCGTCGAGCCGATCCTGACCATGCTCATCGTCGACAACATGGCTACCTTTGCCGCCGGTGGCACCATCCAGCCCGATCACTACATGAACATGCAGATCGTTAACAGCTTCGCCCTCATCGGCGGCTCGGGCTGCACCCTCATGCTTCTGCTCGACACGCTCCTGTTCTCCAAGAACAAGGCTTCCGAGACCGTTTCCAAGATGGCTATCCTGCCTGGTCTGTTCAACATCAACGAGCCGGTTATCTACGGTTACCCCATCGTGTACAACCTGCCGCTCATGATCCCGTTCGTCCTTCTTCCCGATCTGTTCATCGGCATCACCTATGGCCTTACCTGCGCAGGCATCATCAGCCCCTGCATCGCCCAGGTGCCCTGGACCATGCCTCCCGTCATCAATGCCCTGCTCGCTACGGGCTTTGACTGGCGCGCCGGCGTGTGGCAGGCTCTCGAGATTGTCATTGGCATGGCCGTCTACCTGCCCTTTATGAAGATTTCCGAGAAGGCAATCGCCAAGCAGGAGGCTCTCGCCGAGTAGAACGCCTAACGTTCGTCCCTTTCACCTTTGCGGGCGCCGGTACGCGGTGCCGGTGCCCGCGGCTCTCTCCCTTGCGTAAAGATACAGGGGAGCGGGCACAATAGCCGCAAGGAATACAACCAGTTGTCGTCTGCGCGCCGCGCAGTTATAAGGAGGAAACCATGAAGAAGATCATGCTCTGCTGCAATGCCGGCATGTCCACGAGCCTGCTGGTCCAGAAGATGCAGGCCGAGGTTGCAAACCGTGGTCTGGATATTGAGGTCGAGGCTCGTCCCATGAACGAGGCCCACGATCACCTGGACGAGTGCGACATGTTGCTGCTTGGTCCGCAGATCGGCTACACCAAGGGCGATTTTGAGAAGGAGGCCGCCGGTCGTTTTCCGGTCGAGGTCATCAACATGGTCGACTACGGCCGCATGAACGCTGCCGGCATCATCGACCACTGCGTCAGCGTGATGGGCTAGGTGCTCCGCATGGAGGATATGAACGAACTGCAGATGACCTGCTTCGAGATCATCAGCTACGTCGGTACCGCCAAGAGCATGTACATCAATGCCGTGCAAAAGGCCAAGGAGGGCGATTTTGACGCCGCCGAGGAGCTTATCAAGCAGGGCGACGAGGCCTATAACGGTGGCCACGATGTTCACATGGGGCTTCTGAAGAAGGAGGCCAACGGCGAGCGTAACGGCGAGGCCCCGTTGATTCTGCTGCATGCCGAGGACCAGATGGCCGGTACCGAGACCATGCGCGTCATGGCGACGGAGCTCATCGAGATTCACAAGCAGCTGCAGGTACTTCAGGCCTAGTCGGCGTTATCGCCGCGATGGGCCGTGCGGTCCAACAGACAACACAGTCCCTTTGACGGGCGCCGGGAGTCTCCGCCTCCCGGCGCCTTTATATTTGGGGAAGGTCTTGCGCGACCTATTAAGCGACCATTCGCGTTTCCCCAGATAAAGCATGCCAAAACAAACCTGTCCCTTTTTGGTAGGTTTTTGCCTTGGGAGCGGTACCATACAGGCAATGTTTAAACGAGAAAGGTGGGCCCCCATGGAACCCAAGCAGTACTACATCGGCATCGACGTCGGCGGCACTTCGGTTAAGGAGGGCCTGTTCGACGAGGACGGAAATCTGCTGGCCAAGGCCAGCGTGCCCACGCCTCCCATCGTTGACGCTGCGGGCTTTGCCGCGGTGACCGAGGCTATCGACCAGGTGGTCGCCAAGGCGCAGATTCCGCGCGCCTTTGTGGCAGGCATTGGCCTGGCCGTTCCGTGCCCCATCCCGGCGTCGGGCGATGCCAAGGTCAAGGCCAACATTGCCATTAACCTGCCCGAGCTCAAGATCGCCATCCAGGAGCACTGCCCTGATGCGGTCGTTAAGTATGAGAACGATGCCAACGCCGCTGCCATGGGCGAGGCCTGGCTCGGTTCTGCCAAGGGCGTGCAGAACGTCGTGATGGTCACCATCGGTACCGGCGTGGGCGGCGGCGTTATCGTTAACGGCGACGTGGTATCGGGCGTTGTGGGCGCCGGCGGCGAGATTGGCCACATGTGCCTGAACCCCGAAGAGGAGCGCACCTGCGGCTGCGGCGGCCATGGCCACCTGGAGCAGTATTCCAGCGCCACCGGCGTGGTGAGCAACTACCTTGCCGAGTGCAAGAAGGCGGGCGTCGAGCCCATCGAGCTCACCGGGCCTTCTGATTCCAAGGACGTGTTCCAGGCCTGCCGCGAGGGCGACAAGCTCGCGCTGGCCGCGGCCGATACCATGGCCGACTATCTCGGCCGCGCACTGGCGCTTATCGCCAACGTGGTTGATCCCGAGATGTTCCTCATCGGCGGCGGCGCCTCCGCCTCGGCCGATGTCTACCTCGACAAGGTCCGCGAGCACTTTAAGCAGTACGCGCTTTCCGCCTCGCGCGAGACGCCCATTAAGGTCGCTTCGCTCGAAAACGACGCCGGCATCATCGGTGCCGCCTACGTAGCCCTGCGCGCCGCCGGCAAATAGTTGGTGCAAGGGGGACAGGTTACTTTGCACCAACATGGTGCAAAAGGGACAGCCTTGGCCCCCGTGCCTGCGCCCCAAAATATGCCGTGGCCCTTCCGTCTGCGAAGGCTCGGCATCGGCGTGCTACCATAGCTACGTCCAAGTACACATATCAAGTGGAGGAAACCCATGGCAAACGTTCTTGTCTTTGGTCACCAGAATCCCGATAACGACGCCATCATGAGCGCCGTCGTCCTATCTCAGCTGCTCAACCAGGTTGAGTATGCCGGCAACACCTACGAGGCCTGCGCCCTTGGTCAGCTTCCGGCAGAGTCCGCCAAGCTGCTCGCCGACGCCGGCATCGCCGAGCCTCGCGTGATCGAGTCCGTCGAGGCCGGTCAGCTCGTTGTCCTCACCGACCACAACGAGTCCGCCCAGTCCGTCGCCGGCCTTAAGGACGCCACGGTCTTTGGCGTCGTCGATCATCACCGCATCGGCGACTTCGAGACCGCCGGCCCGCTGCACTACATCTGCCTGCCCTGGGGTTCCAGCTGCACCATCGTCACCAAGCTCGCCGGCGTGCTCGGCGTCGAGCTTTCCGACGTCCAGGCCAAGCTGCTGCTCTCGGCCATGATGACCGATACGCTCATGCTCAAGAGCCCCACCACCACCGATGTCGACCGCGTCGTCGCCGCCAAGCTCGGCGAGCAGGTGGGCGTCGACCCGGTCAAGTTTGGCATGGAGGTCTTCCTTACCCGTCCGTCCGGCTCCTTCACCGCAGCCGAGATGGTCGGCAATGACATCAAGATGTTCGAGCCCGCCGGCAAGAAGCTGCTCATCGGCCAGTACGAGACCGTCGACAAGAGCCGTGCGCTTGGCATGATTGACGAGATCCGCGAGGCCATGCGCGCCTACGCCGCCGAGAAGGGTGCCGACGGCATCGTCCTGTGCATCACCGACATCATGGAGGAGGGCTCGCAGGTCCTGCTCGAGGGCGAGACCGAGGCCGCTCAGAAGGGTCTGGGCATTGCCGACGAGCACGACGGCGTCTGGATGCCGGGTGTCCTCTCCCGTAAGAAGCAGGTTGCTGCCCCCATCATGGCCGCCTGCTAGGCTTAGTTGACCGAACGCCACGACCGGATCGCGGACGCCCCGCGCTCCGGTCGTTTTTTGTGCACGGCGCCGCGTCGTCTCCCGGACAGGCACGCCCGTGCCGTTGAGCAAATAATGTTCAACCTGTGGTTCCGCTTTTCGGCCACGCCTGCGTGCTTGTCGTGCAGGGTAGGCTAGATGCAAGCGTAATACGTTAGAGCGCGGCGCCGCCACTTGGGCGGGCCGTGCTTTTTTAAGACGGGAGCTTTCCCGAGAAAGGAGCCGCCCATGGCAGCACCCGAGCAGCTGTTCAACGTTCGTGAACGCAAGCGCTTTGAACGTCACGACATTTGGGAGCGCATCGCCGAGAACGGCACGATTTCCGCCGCCGTCATGGTGATCGCCGCTATCGCCGCCGTTATCTGCGCCAACACCGATGCCTACGAGGCCATCCATCACTTTTTGGAGACCCCGCTGTATGTGGGCCTGGGCAACCTTACGGCCGGTCTCACCGTTGAGCTTTTCGTCAACGACTTCCTCATGGCGATTTTCTTTTTGTTGGTGGGCATTGAGCTTAAGTACGAGATGACGGTCGGCGAGCTCAAGAATCCGCGTCAGGCCATGCTTCCCATGCTGGCGGCCGTGGGCGGTGTCGTCGTTCCCGCCTGCATCTATCTGATCTTTAACCATGCCGGCGCGCACAACGGCTGGGCCATTCCCATGGCAACCGATATTGCCTTTGCGCTGGGCGTGCTGTCGCTTTTGGGCAATCGCGTGCCCAACGGCGTGCGCGTGTTCTTCTCGACGCTCGCCATCGCCGACGACCTGATCTCCATCGCCGCTATCGCCATTTTCTACGGTCAGAGCCCCAATCCGTTTTGGTTGGGCGCCGCCGCGCTTGTGACCTGCGCGCTCGTGTGGCTCAACAAGACGCAGCATTACCGCCTTGCCCCGTATTCGGTACTGGGGCTGCTGCTGTGGTTCTGCATGTTCAAGAGCGGCGTGCACGCTACGCTTGCTGGCGTCATCTTGGCCTTTACCATCCCGGCCAAGTGTGGCGTCAAGCTCGATAGCCTCACCGATTGGCTGGGCGAGTGCCTGCCGCTGCTCGATGACCGCTACGATGATGAGGCACACATCCTGGGCCAGCATGACTTTACCGTCTCGACAACCAAGGTCGAGCGCGTCATGCACCGCGTGACCCCGCCGCTTATCCGCATGGAGCGTCTGATCTCCACGCCGGTCAACTTTGTGATCCTGCCGATCTTTGCGTTCGTAAACGCTCAGGTTCGCTTAGTGGGCGTGGACATGAGCACGCTGCTCACCGATCCGGTGACGCTCGGCGTGTACTTTGGCATGCTGCTGGGCAAGCCGATCGGCATCTTTGGTATGACGTTTGCCCTGGTTAAGCTTAAGGCCTGCGAGCTGCCGCACAATGTCAACTGGCACATGATTGCCGGCGTGGGCATTCTGGGCGGTATCGGCTTTACCATGTCGATTCTCATCAGCGGCCTTGCCTTCCCGACGGCCCAGTTTGAGGTTCTTGCAGCCAAGGCCGCTATTCTCGCCGGTTCGGTCACCGCAGCCGTGCTCGGCATGATCTACATGAGCGTGGTCTGCAAGCATCCCTCGCCCAAAGACGAGTAAGAGCGCGAAAACCGGCTCCAGAACCGATTCGGGCGCGTCCAAAATGCGGATTCTGGCGGTGCTTGCCGCCTGCCAGACACGCCAGTGGTCAAAAAACGCCGTTTGTGAGTACTGTCACAAACGGCGTATCATTTTAGGTGCGGAAAATAATGAACAAAGTTATAAGAACTGTACGTTAATGAGTGACCATCGACTTCTAATTTGGCGCTAGCTGACGGTGATTAGGAAGTTTCAAGTCGAGTTTTGCCGATTTCGACCAAAAATCGCTGCTACTAAAAAGGTAACAGTACTCATATTTGCCCTTTTTTGGCCACAAGCCCTAAAACAAGCCTCGCCAAGGTCGGGAAGCGGGCCAAATCGCCGGCCTCGAGGCTTATTCCACCGTTCCGTAGACGGCGCCCCAGCCGTGGGCGGCCAAGGCGGAGTTGAGCTGGTCGCAAAGTGACTGGCGGTCGTAGTAGCCGGGCGGCAAAAGGTTCACGATCTCCATGAGGTCGGGCGCCAGGTCCAAGATTTCGGCCTGTACGATCAGATCCAGGCGGTCGATGGCGTGGCGGTCGTAAAACAGTCCGTCGACCAGGCGCTGCAAGTCGCCGAATTCCCCGGCCTGAAACGATCCGTACTCCATAGTGCCTCCTTGGGCGCCCCACGCCGGCATGCGCGGCGATTCGTAATTGATTGCGATGAACTTAATCTATCACGGCTTCATAACGTTGCGACGATGGCGGTCTATACTTAGACGAACTGCAACGTACCGCTTCGCGAAAGGTCGCACCCCATGCAGACGATCTACCAGAAGATGGAAACCACCGAACTCGATGCCGCCATCGAGGCGCTCAAAGCCGAGGTCGCCGAGGTCAAGGCCAAGGGCCTGGCGCTCGACATGGCCCGCGGCAAGCCGTCGCCCTCCCAGGTTGACATCTCTCGACCCATGCTCGATATCCTCAATGCCGATGCCGATCTGCATGACGGCAACGTCGACTGCTCCAACTACGGCTGCTTTGAGGGCATTCCCTCGGCACGCAAGCTAGCGGGGGAGTTCCTGGGCTGCCCCGCCGAGCAGACGCTCGTACTGGGCTCATCGAGCCTTTTGATTGAGCATGACATCGCCGGCATGTTCTGGCGCTGTGGCTCGTGCGGCAGCGAGCCCTGGGACGCCTACGAGGCCGCGCACGACGGCAAGAAGGTCAAGTTCCTGTGCCCCGTTCCCGGCTACGATCGCCACTTTGGCATCACCGCCGACTTGGGCATCGAGAACGTCCCCGTCGCGATGACCGACAACGGCCCCGACATGGACGAGGTTGAGCGCCTGGTTGCCGCCGACGATTCCATCAAGGGCATCTGGTGCGTGCCCAAGTATTCCAACCCCACGGGCATCACCTTTAGCGAGGACACTGTGCGCCGCCTGGTCGAGATGCCCACGGCCGCGCCCGATTTCCGCATCTTTTGGGACAACGCTTACTGCGTGCACGACCTGTACGACGAGACCGACGAGCTCGCAAATATCTTTGACCTCGCTCGCGCGGCGGGCACCGAGGATCGCGTGGTTGCCTTTGCCTCGACGTCCAAGATCACCTTCCCGGGCGCCGGCATCGGCTTTATTGGTGCGAGCCCCGCGGTTATCGCCGAGTTCTCCAAGCGCCTGAAGGCCGGCCTCATCAGCGCCGACAAGCTCAACCAGCTGCGTCACGTGCGTTTCCTTCCCACCATCGAGGCGGTCAAGGAGCACATGAAAAAGCATGCCGAGTTCCTGCGCCCGCGCTTTGAGGCCGTTGAGCGTAAACTCACCGAGGGCTTGGGCAACACAGGTTGCGCCACTTGGACTCATCCCCATGGCGGCTACTTTGTGAGTTTCGATGGCCCCGAGGGCTCGGCCCAGAAGGTCGCCGCGCTTTGTGCCGACCTGGGCGTCAAGCTCACGCCGGCTGGTGCCACCTGGCCTTATGGCAAGGATCCGCGCGACACCAACATCCGCATCGCGCCGAGCTATCCCACGGTCGAGGACCTGGAGGCTGCGCTCGATGTGCTGGTGCTGGCTGTCAAGCTCGTCGCTGCCGAGCTTGCGCGTACCGAGCGCGCCTAACGCGTAGGGCCCCGCAAGTCCGCGCCTAGTACTATCCGCACTTTCGATACGTAAAGGAGCGTATACATGGATTTGGGTATTTCCACCAACCCCACGCCAGAGCTCTACACCATTAAGGTGACCGGTGAGATCGATATCTCTAACGCCGATAGCCTGCGCAATGCCATCGACCTGGCGCTCGAGCAGCCCACTGAGGCCGTTGAGCTCGATTTTGCCCAGGTGAGCTACATCGATTCGACGGGCATTGGCGTGCTTGTGGGCGCCGCACACCACGCAGCTGATCATGGTAAGCGTTTTAGCTGCGTCAACGTGCAGCCCCCGGTGATGCGCGTGGTTCAGCTGTTGGGCGTCGACCAGGAGATTTCGATCACCGCTGCATAATCTTTGCCCCCAAAAGGGCGTGCCGTTTGGCATATGTTTGTGATGCGCTCGGACGTTTTGGCGTCCGGGCGCTATACTTGACCGAATGAATAGACGAGTTCCGGCCGAATGGCGCGGTGCGGGCTCGACTCACATCGAGCCTTGGAGGTATGTGTGTTTGGTATTGGAGAGGGTGAGCTCGCGATCATCGTGGTCTTCGGCTTTTTGCTGTTTGGCCCGGATAAGCTCCCGCAGATGGGCCGCACGATCGGCCGTGCTATCCGTCAGTTCCGCGAGACGCAGGAAAAGATGACGGCCGTTGTTCAGTCCGAGATTATCGATCCGGTGAGCGAGGCCGCGTCGGCCCCGGTCAAGCCCAAGAAGACTGCTGCGACCGACGACGATTCCGATGCGGACGAGGATGCCGCCGAGACGGCAGCGCCCGCCAAGAAGGAGACCTTTGCCGAGCGTCGCGCCCGTCTTGCTGCCGAGAAGGCCGCAAGCGAGGGTGCTGCTGAGGGCGAAGGCGCTGTTGATGAGGCCGAGGGTACAGAGCCTGCTGCTGCCGTCGAGCCCGAGCCTGCTGCAGAGCCCAAGCCCGAGCCGGCAGAGCCCACGACGGCTGACCTCTACGCCCGTCGTCCCCGCAAGCGCAAGGCCGTCGTCGACCAGCTCGCTCGCGAGCTCGAGGTCGAGGACGATGCCGAGGCTGCTGCCGCCGACGCCCCGAAGGGAGGCGATGAGTAATGCCGATCGGACCTGCGCGCATGCCGCTCTTCGATCACCTGGGAGAACTCCGTCGCCGCCTGACCATCGTGGTCGTTTCGGTGTTTGCCGCCGCCATCGTGCTGTACTTTGCCACGCCCGTGGTGCTCGATATTCTTGAGGACCCCATCCGCTCCTTTGTGCCGGACGGTAAGTTTTACATCACCACCACGCTCGGCGGCTTTGGCCTGCGCTTCTCGCTTGCCATCAAGATGGCCGTGGTCATGTGCACGCCCATGATCATCTGGCAGATTCTGGCATTTTTCCTGCCGGCACTGCGCCCCAACGAGCGCAAGTGGGTTGTGCCCACGGTGCTCGCCTCGACGGTGCTGTTCTTCCTGGGTGCCATCTTCTGCTACTTCATCATCATCCCGGCGGGCTTTGAGTGGCTCATCGGCGAGACCTCGGCTGTCGCTACGGCGTTGCCCGATCTGGAGAACTACGTCAACATGGAGCTGCTCTTTATGATCGGCTTTGGTGTGGCGTTTGAGCTGCCGCTCATCATCTTCTACCTGTCCGTTTTCCACATCGTGTCCTATGCGGCCTTCCGCAGCGCCTGGCGCTACGTGTACGTAGGCCTGCTCGTGGGTTCGGCTGTGATTACGCCCGACGGCTCGCCCGTTACGCTGGGTCTCATGTATGGCGCCCTGCTCTCGCTCTACGAGATTTCGCTCGCCATCGCTCGCGTGGTCATCACCGCGCGCGAGGGCAAGGAGGGCCTGTTCGTGAGCCGTCTGGACCTGTTCTCGGACGACGAGGACGACGAGGAGTAAATCGGTATGCACGAGGTTGGCATTGTCAACGGCATACTCGATACAGTGATTCGCGCGGCGCGTGGGGCGGGGGCCTCGCGCGCCGTTTTGGTAACGCTTCGTATCGGGGATATGACCGAGGTCGTGCGCGAGGCACTCGACTTTGCGTGGGAGACGTTTCGCGATGAGGACCCGCTCACGCGCGGCTGCGAGCTTGCCGTGGAGGAGGTCCATCCACAAAGCGAGTGCCTGGACTGCGGCGAGGTCTTTGAGCACGACCGTTTCCATTGTCGCTGCCCCCAGTGTGGCGGCGCCAACGTGCGCCTGCTGCACGGCCGCGAGCTCGATATCGCAAGTATCGAAATCGAAACCCCCGACGATTAGCCCGCTAGCCATCTAATGATGGGGTATAAAGGGGCCAAAGTAAGGAGCGCTAAGTATGGCCGAGAAAACGATTGATATCGCGTCGCCGATCCTGTCGCGCAACGAGCGCCTGGCAGATCAGCTGCGTCAGCGATTTAATGAGGCAGGCACCTTCGTGATCAATGTGCTGTCGAGCCCCGGCTCGGGTAAGACCACCACGATTCTGGGCACCAACGAGCGCCTGCGTGACAAGGCCGGCCTACGCTGTGCCGTCATCGAGGGCGATATCGCCTCGGATGTCGACGCCATCACCATGAAGGAAGCCGGCATGCCCGCCATCCAGATCAACACGGGCGGTCTGTGCCACCTCGAGGGCAACATGATCATGGAGGCTGTCGATGCCTTCGACCAGGCTGTGGGTCTGGAGAACATCGACGTCATCTTTATCGAAAACGTGGGTAACCTGGTCTGCCCGGTCGACTTTGACCTGGGCGAGAACCTGTCCATCATGATTCTCTCGGTGCCCGAGGGCGACGACAAGCCCATCAAGTATCCGGGCATCTTCCAGCACGCCGGCGCGCAGCTGCTCAACAAGGTCGACGTGGCCCCGGCTTTCGATTTTGACATGGATAGGTATACTAAGACACTCGATGACCTCAATCCGCAGGCGCCGCGGTTTGCCGTGAGCGCGCGCAAGGGCGAGGGCATGGATGCCTGGTGCGATTGGCTCATCGGGCAGATTGAGCAAGCAAGGGCGTAAGTCGGCCGCCATACGGGCGGGCGTAGCCGCAGAGATACGAGATAGGAGCCTCTTTTGAAGCTCATCATCGCCGAGAAAAACGACGCCGCGCGTCAGATTGCCGAGCGTCTGTCCACGGGCAAACCCAAAAAGGACAAGGTGTACAACACCGCCATCTACCGTTTTGAGTGGAAGGGCGAGGAGTGCGTGACGATCGGCCTTGCCGGTCACATCCTTGCGCCCGATTTTTGCGACAGCGTGCTGTTCGATAAAAAGCTGGGCTGGTATTCGGTCACGGAGGACGGTGAAATGCTGCCGGCCGACATGCCCGATGGCCTGGCTCGTCCGCCCTACGACACCAAGCGCAAGCCGTTTCTTGCCGACGGTATCTCCATCAAGGGCTGGAAGCTCGAGAGCCTGCCCTATCTCACCTGGGCGCCCGTCATTAAGCTGCCGGCCGAGAAGGAGCTCATTCGTTCGCTCAAGAACCTCGCTAAAAAGTCCGACAGCGTCATCATCGCCACGGACTTCGATCGCGAGGGTGAGCTGATCGGTTCGGACGCTCTCAACAAGGTGCGCGAGGTCGCGCCGGACTTGCCGGTCGCCCGCGCCCAGTATTCTTCATTTACCAAGGCCGAGATCACGCAGGCCTTCGACAATCTTGTCTCGCTCGACCAGAATCTGGCCGCCGCCGGCGAGAGCCGCCAGCACATCGACCTCATTTGGGGCGCGGTGCTCACGCGCTACCTGACGCTCGCCAAGTTTGGCGGCTTTGGCAACGTGCGCTCCGCCGGCCGCGTGCAGACGCCGACGCTCGCCCTGGTGGTCGAGCGCGAACGCGAACGCATGGCGTTTGTGCCCGAGGACTATTGGCAGATTCGCGGCATGGGTGCCGCGCAGGGCGCTGCCGAGGACGACCGCTTTAAGATCGCGCACAAGACGACACGTTTTACCGACAAAGATGCTGCCGAGACGGCGTACGGCCACGTCGACGGCGCTACGACGGCAACCGTCGCCGCGGTGACCAAGCGCTCCCGCAAGCAGCAGCCGCCCACGCCGTTTGCGACGACCTCGCTGCAGGCTGCCGCCGCGGCCGAGGGCATCTCACCTGCACGTACCATGCGCATCGCCGAGTCCCTCTACATGGCGGGCCTCATCAGCTATCCGCGTGTCGACAACACCGTGTACCCTGCGACGCTCGATCTGGGCGCCGTGGTGAGCGACCTGGCAAAGATCAACCCGGCGCTGGCGCCCGTGTGCAAAAAGGTACTCGCCGGCCCCATGAAGCCCACGCGCGGCAAAGTCGAGACCACCGACCACCCGCCCATCTACCCCACGGGCGAAGGCGATCCGTCCACGCTCGATGGCGGCCAGCGCAAGCTCTACGACCTCATCGCCCGCCGCTTCCTGGCGACGCTTATGGGTCCCGCGACCATCGAGAATACCAAGCTCGAGCTCGACGTGAACGGTGAGCCGTTCGTGGCTTCGGGCGATGTGCTCGTGACCCCGGGTTTCCGCGAGGCGTACCCGTACGGACTTAAGCGCGACGAGCAGATGCCGCCGCTGGAGCAGGGCGACACGGTCGACGTGTTCGACATTAAGCTTGAGGCCAAGCAGACCGAGCCGCCCGCGCGCTACAGCCAGGGCAAGCTCGT
>CABTZM010000026.1 GCA_902489295.1 uncultured Collinsella sp. | reverse complement strand
CGCCCCCCCCCCCCCCCCCCCGCCGCAACGCTCCATCGCTTTGGAGCCTTTGGTGCTTGCGAGCCGCACGAACAGGCAGCCTGCCCCACAACCGAGCTCGATCTCAGGCTCGGACGAGCCCTGTAGCCCGCCAGCCCCTCCGCGGGCAACAATCCTATTCCACAACACAACCAACAGAAAGGAGTCCTCATGGACACCAATCATTCCCCCATCATCAGTCCCCTCACCATGCGTGAATCCGCCCGAGGTATCACGCTCACCAGCATTTACGATGAGATGCTCGCCCGTCGCGAGCTCTCCGTCATGGGAAACATCGAAACCCCGATGGCCCACGACCTATGCCAGCAGATCCGCCTGCTCGATGCCACCGACCCCAGCCGCCCCATCACCATATTTGTCGCCAGCGCCGGCGGAAGCGTGCGATCGGGCCTTGCGATCTATGACGCCATGCGCCTCGCATCGTGCCCCATCCGCACCGTCTGCCTGGAATTCGCCGCGTCCATGGGCGCCGTGATCTTTATGGGCGGCGACGATCGCCGTATGGCGCCCCATGCAGAGCTCATGATTCACGACCCGCTGATCCCCCAGGGGGCAGGCGGCTCGGCACTTGCGCTGCAGGAAACCAGCCGGCGTCTCATGCAGACCCGCAAGATCCTCACGCAAATCCTCTCGGACCGCAGCGGCCTCACGCCCAAGCGCATCCAGTCCCTCACTGCAAAAGACACCTACCTTTCGGCCGAGCGCGCCGTCGAGCTCGGCTTTGCCCACGAAATCCTCTCGGCCACCAAGGAGGTCGCCCATGTCTAACCTCGCCAGCCGCCTCGCCGCATCTGAGTCCGCATCGTCCACCATCCTCGCCAAGGATCGAACGCTTTCCTGCGACACCCGCCAAACGGGACTCAACAACAATGCACTTGTGATCGGCCCCTCGGGAGCCGGCAAGACCCGAAACGTCCTCAAGCCCAACCTGCTGCAAATGAACGCAAGCTACATCGTGCTCGACACCAAAGGCACGCTCTGTCGCGAAGTGGGACCCGTGCTGGCAGCCCACGGTTACCGCGTGCAATGTCTCAACTTCGCCGACCTCAACACCGTCCCGGCCCTTGCGCCCGGCATCGAGCGCTGCGGCTACAACCCCCTGAGGCACATTCGCCGCAAGGCGGACGGCAGGCCCAACCAGCAGGACATCCTCTCGGTGGCAAAGGCCATCTGCCCCATCGAGGACAACAACCAGCCTTTTTGGGATCATGCGGCGGCAAACCTGCTGTCGTGTCTTATCGCCTACGTCACCGAACAGCTACCCGCCGACGAGCAGACGATCAGCTCGGTCATCAAGCTGATCGAGCACCTGCAGGACGGTGCCACGGGTCGATTGTTTGACGACCTGATCACGACCGACCCCCAAAGCTATGCCCTCTCGCTATGGCGGCGCTACGCCATTACGCAAAATGCCGAGCGCCTGCACGCGAGCATCGTCGGCATCCTTGCCGAAAAGGTCATGTGCCTGGGATTCGACGGTGCGGCACAGCTCTATCGTGAGTACCATCAGGTGGACTTCGCTTCCATGGGACACACCCCCTGCGCCCTGTTTGTAACCGTGAGCGATATCGACCGCAATCTCGATCCGCTGACCGGCCTCTTTATTACGCAGGCGTTTATGGGCCTCATTCGCGAGGCCGATAGACAGCCCGACGGCAGCCTGCCCGTGCCCGTGCGCTTTATGCTCGATGACTTCGCAAATCTGCAGATCCCCCAGATCGACAACGTGCTCTCGATTATCCGAAGCCGCAACATCTGGGCAACGCTGCTGCTGCAGTCGACCAACCAGCTCGATGCGCTCTATGGCGAGGCACGCGCACGCTCCATCATGGGCAACTGCGACACGCATCTGGTGCTGGCGTTCCAGGATCCCGAGAGTGCCCGGGTGTTTTCCGACCGCGCCGACGCGCTGCCCAGCACGCTCATGGCGACGCCGATCGATCGCTCGTGGCTCTTTGTACGCGGTCGCACTCCCGAACAGGTCGAGCGCTTTAGGCTCGAAGACCATCCGCTCTACGGGGAGCTGCCCGAGGCGCAGCGAGGCCATGCGGAGGCCGAGATCTAGGCGCAGGGTTCTCGCAGCGCGCGGCGCCCCGGCGATGTTCCACAAAGGCCGTGCGCCCCGGGACCACGGCAAAGCAAAGGGGCCCGCATCCGATGGGATACGGGCCCCCGGCTATAAGGCGCAATGCGTTAACAGCAGCGACTACTTGCGGTGAGCGCGATAGAACTCGATGAGCGCCTGGGTCGAAGCGTCCTGCTCGGCCTTGGCGGCGTCGTCGTGGAAGGCCGGGGTGATCTGCTTGGCAAGCTGCTTGCCCAGCTCGACGCCCCACTGGTCGTAGGAGTCGATGCCCCAGACCGTGCCCTCGACAAACGTGATGTGCTCGTACAGGGCGATGAGCTCGCCGAGCGCAAACGGGGTCAGCGTGTCGCCGAAGATCGAGGTCGTCGGGCGGTTGCCCTCAAAGCAACGGGCCGGGACGATCTGCTCGGGCGTGCCCTCGGCACGAACCTCGTCGGCCGTCTTGCCAAAGGCGAGCGCCTTGGTCTGGGCCAGGAAGTTGCCCAGGAACAGCTCATGCACGTCCTGGCCGCTATCGGTCGCAGGGTTGGCGGTATTGGCGAAGGCGATGAAATCGGCCGGAACCACCACGGTGCCCTGGTGCAGCAGCTGGTAGAAGGCATGCTGGCCGTTGGTGCCGGGCTCGCCCCAGAAGATCTCACCGGTGTCGGAGGTCACGGCGCTGCCGTCCCAGCGGACATGCTTGCCGTTGGACTCCATGGTGAGCTGCTGCAGGTAGGCCGGGAAGCGGTGCAGATACTGGCAGTACGGAAGCACGGCGTGGCTCTTGGAACCGAAGAAGTTGACGTACCAGACGTTGAGCAGACCCATCAGCGCGACGGCATTGTTCTCGAGCGGCGTGTTGCAGAAGTACTCGTCGATGGCGTGGAAGCCCTCGAGGAACTGCCGGAAGCGCTCGGGGCCGAGCACGACGATCAGCGACAGGCCCACGGCGGAGTCGACAGAATAGCGGCCGCCGACCCAGTTCCAGAAACCGAAGGCGTTTGCGGGGTCGATACCGAAGGCCTCAACCTTCTCGAGTGCGGTGGAAACGGCGACAAAGTGCTTTGCCACGGCCTCGGCGTTCTGCTCATCGGAACCGTCGATGGCACCCTGAGCCTTGAGCTGCTCGAGCATCCAGGTCTTGACCTCGCGAGCGTTGGTGAGGGTCTCGAGCGTGGTGAAAGTCTTGGAGACGATGATCACGAGCGTGGTCTCGGGATCGAGGCCCTTGAGCTTCTCTGCCTGATCGTTGGGGTCAATGTTGGAGATGTAACGGCAGTCGATACCGGCGTCGGCGTAGGGGCGCAGAGCCTCGTAAGCCATGACCGGGCCCAGGTCGGAGCCGCCGATGCCGATGGACACCAGATGCTCGATCTTCTTGCCGGTAACGCCCTTCCACTCACCGGAGCGCACGCGCTCGGCGAAGGCATACATGCGGTCGAGGACCTCGTGCACGTCGGCGACGACGTCCTGGCCGTCGACGATGAGCTGGCCCTTCTCGCTTGCCGGGCGGCGCAGCGCGGTGTGCAGGACGGCGCGGTCCTCGGTGGTGTTGATGTGCTCCCCGGAGAACATGGCGTCGCGGCGCTCCTCGAGCTTCACCTCGCGGGCAAGATCGCACAGCAGCTTGACGGTCTCATCGGTCACCAGGTTCTTCGACAGATCGAAGTGCAGGTCACCGGCGTCAAAGCTCAGCTTGTTCACGCGCTCGGCGTCAGCAGCGAACCAGGCCTTGAGGTCGATACCTTCGGCCTCGAGCTTCTCCTGATGAGCCTCGAGCGCCTTCCAAGCGGCAGTCGACGTAGCATCGATAGGTGCGGCAACAGTTGCCATAAAGTCCTCCTCAGCATACGGGCGCACGCCTCCATGCGCCCGGACATTCAGATGCCACTATTCTAGCGCAGGTCAAGACTACAATCAGCGAGCGTTGCCAATCCGCCCTCAAACGGCGACCGACCAAAAAGGGACAGGTTTATTTTGGCAGGTCAAACGCTTTACCAACCAAAAATTACCCGTCCCTTTATGGCAAATATTAGGCCGCAGCGCAGACGCTACCGAGCAACTCACGCAGAGGAGACCCGATGCCCTCCAGCAGTTCGGGCGCGATAATGGCAAAAACGGGAACCTCGCCGGTGCCCACGACGGCAGGCACCTTGCCCTCCGAGACAATGCATCCATAAGGCACAAAGCCGTCTTCGCCGGCATCGAGCGCCGCCATGCGACGCGCGAGCTCGCGCGCAAAGCCAGCAGTATCGGCATCGCCAATCGCCAGGACAAAGTCCACGCCTTCGTCGGTCGCCAGGGCCACGGCTTCGTCGATCAGCTCGTCTCCCCCGTCGCCCTCAAACGAGCCGCAGCGGAAAAGCACACGCTCGAGTAGGGCTCGATCAAGCGAGCCAAGTGCCGCCGAGACAAGCTCATCGCGCGTATGCTTGTCACCGCCCAGCACAACCAGCGCCTTGGTGCCTCCGTAGTGAGCGACCAATCGTCCGCACCAGCGAGCCACGTCTCCATCCGCAACAAGGCGCGTCGGCATACCGAACCCATAATTGACCATCTTTTCCACAACCTTTCCATGCGTATAGGCGGTATCAATCGTTAGGCCCATGCTACGAAGCGAGGTTTTCCGAGCTGTTTCGCACTCTTTAGAGCTGCGTTAAAACCCAATCCAACCGCACGACCATACCTACCAAAACAAACCAGTCCCTTTTTGACAGGTTTTGACGGTGTCCGGTCGAGCGGGTATTATCGAACAGGTATTCGATAAGAACATGTGTTTGATGGGAGGACGCGTGGCGCACGAGCAGCACACCTACATCTGCATCGACCTCAAGACGTTTTATGCCAGCGTCGAGTGCGTGGACCGCGGGCTCGATCCACTCACCACCAACCTGGTCGTTGCCGACGAATCACGCGGACGCACGACCATCTGCCTCGCCATCACACAGGCCATGAAGGACCTCGGGATACGCAATCGCTGCCGTCTGTTCGAAATTCCCGATGGCATCGACTACATCATGGCCGTACCGCGCATGCAGCATTACATGGAGGTGTCGGCGAAAATCTACGGTATCTATCTGGAATACGTCAGCCCCCAGGACGTGCACGTCTACTCCATCGATGAGTGCTTTATCGACGTGACGCCCTATCTGGACCTCTATCACACCGATGCGGAAGGGTTCGCCTGCACGCTGCGCGACGAGGTCCTCGCGCGCACCGGCATCACGGCGACGGTCGGCATCGGCCCCAACCTATTCCAGGCCAAGGTAGCGCTCGACATTACCGCCAAGCACGTACCCAGCCGCATCGGCATACTCGACGACGAGACCTTTCGCAAGGAGATCTGGCCCCATCGTCCCATCACCGATATCTGGGGCATCGGTCCCGGCGTGGCAGCCCGCCTCGAGAAATACGGCGTCTACGATCTGATGGGCGTCGCGGCGCTCGACGAAAACCTGCTTTACGACGAGCTCGGCGTCAATGCCGAATATCTCATCGACCATGCCTTCGGGCGCGAGCCGACAACCATCGCCGATATCCAAGCCTATCGCCCGCAAGCAACTTCGACCACCACAGGACAGGTACTCTCGAAGGGTTATGCCTACGAACAGGCCTATACCGTCTTGCGCGAGATGGTCGACAACGCCGTTTTAGACTTGGTCGATAAGCACGTGGTCTGCGACAGCATCTCGCTCTTTGTGGGCTACGCGAGCGAGCGCGCCGACATACGCAGGCTTGATGCCAGCGGTACTGCACAATATGTGGACGGATGCGGACACCTGCGCTCGAGTACGTCGAGCATCGAACCCACCGCAACCGCCGGCCCCGAGCTCGCGCCCCGTGCTCCCAAGCCCGTCCAGCGCGATGACGAACGGCGCCGCCTGGTGCGCGAAGCGCAGGCAATCGATGGCATCTTTGTGGGAGAGCATGGTGGCAAACCGCGTGGTGGCTATGCCGCGCTCTTTGCGCACTCCAACGCCTCGCGCAAGCTGCCCGAGCGTACCAATTCGTTTAAGAAGATCATGGGCTATTTCGATGAGCTCTGGGCGCAGACTGTCGATCCCAAACGACCGGTCAAGCGCATCAACCTGGGCTTTAGCAATCTTGTGCCCGAGGAATTTGCCACCATCGATCTGTTCAGCGATATCGAGGCCGATGAGCGCGAGCGCGACCTGGCGCGCGCCGTCCTGGCCGTGAAAGGCAAGTACGGCAAGAACGCGCTCGTCAAGGGATTAAGCTTTACCGCCGGCGCCACCGCGCGCGAGCGCAACGATCAAGTTGGAGGACACCGTGCCTAAACCCAAACAACAGCCCATGCGCCCGCCGACCGCCTTCGAGCGCCTGGCGGACCCCGAGGGCAGACGCCGCGCAGCCGACCCCAACCTCACTGCCAACGGTGCCGTGCGCGCCAACCGCGCCGCACAGTTTATGCCCTTTGCCGCCCTCACGGGATACTACGAACTCGTGCGCAAGCAGGAAATCACCGTCGAGCAAAAACGTGAGCTCACGGAAGAAAAAGCCCTCGAGCTTTCGCAAAAGCTCGAGGGCCTCAAACGCGGCGACTTGGTGCGCGTCACCTATTACGATACGTACGGCTATCGTAGCCGCACGGGCATTCTCGACGAAGCGTTACCCGCATTCAAGCTGCTCAAACTCAGGGATATCGCCATCAACTTCGACGATATCCAGGACATTGAGCTACGCGGACGAGCCTAGCGACGAGAACGCTTGCGCAAGACGAGAGCAATGCCAAGCACTGCGGCAGCTGCAACCAGCAATCCCAAGACCAGCGTGAGGGTCGAGTCGCCAGCGCGAGGCAGCGAGCCGTCCTTCGGAGTCTTCTTAGCGGTCGTCGTGACGGTGGTCGTGGTGCTGCTCGACTGGTCGTTGCCACCCGTCTGGCTGCCGCCAGGCTGATCGCCGCCACCCGGCTGCGAAGGATCGGTGGGTTCCGTCGGATCCGGAGTACCGGGATCAACCGGATTCTCCGAATTCTCCTTGCGCTGGATCCAGACCTGGCAACCATAGAACGGGTTGGCGGTACCAAGGCACAGACCCTGGTTGGTCACCGCAAAGGTGCGCAGACCATGGTTATACGGATCGTTAAAGCCATTGGTCGTCAGCGTCGTAAAGTTCACGCCGTCCTCGGTCACATACATATCAAAGCCGCGCTCGGCATCGCGCAGGTAACACATGCACGTAAGGACACTCTGCAACTTCTTAAGGTTCTCCTCGCTCAGCAGCTTATCGAGCGCATCCTGAATATCGCTCGGCAGCTCGGTGCCATAGGCATCCTCGTACTGCTGCTTAAGGCTCTCATAGCTATCGAGCATGTCCTGATACTGGTCGGCAAAGGACTTGAAGTACGCGATCTCGCCATCGATCTTCTGGACATAAGCGGCGTCGTCCTCAAAGTCCTGGGACATCGTCGCGGCCTGATCGCAAAGACCGCCCGCGGCATCCTCCAGCGCATCGCTCAGATCGCCAAAGCCCTTAGCAACCTCGGTCTTCTCGTCATCGACATCGACGGCCTTGTTTGAATCATCAACCTCAGCAGCTTCGTTCGAATCATCGACCTCGACGGCCTCGTTTGAATCATCGTCCGCAAGCGTGTTCACGGGAGCGATGGGGTCGTCAGGCGATTTCTTGTCGAGCAGGTGATTGAGCAGGTCCCTAAGGCGCTGAACCTGAGAGTCCCACTCCTCGGGCGTCATATCGATAATGTCGCCATTGGAGAACTGGCCGATCGGCTCAAGCAGGCTCGCGGTATCAAAGGTACCGATATACAGCTTGCCGTCGAACTTCTGCATGCGCCAAATGTACTGGTTCTCGTTTCGGCCAAAGCCCGAAGTCAGGCCGGAAATACCGCCCTCGGGGAACATGTCGGTGCGATCGCCAACGACGAGCTCCATGTTCTCGTCCTTGTCCATGCGATAGATGTTAACCGACTGCTCAAGATTGGCATTCACAAACGAGCAGTCAACGCCACCCATGCTGCTCTTGCCGCCCTCTTCGGTGTTGGATTTGTTGAACAGGATGCGCTCGAGGGCAATCTCCTCGTCGTTGTATTCACCGATATAGAGGTAGTCGTTGTAGACGATGAGGTTGGCAGCGCCAGAACGGGTACGGGCAGGATCGATGCCAAAGCAGTACTTTGCACCGTCCGTCTTCTGATCGCCGACAATGGGAGTCCACGAATAGCTGCCGTCGGCATTCTTGTCGCCACGGACCATGGCAAACGACTGCATGGAATTATCATCGGGAGCGTTCTCGGGCGTACCGGTGCAGATGGTCGTATAGAGATGGCCATTGTACGAGACCATATCCCAAATGGCGCCGCCGTAGATGCTGTCCTGATAGCGAATCGCCGGATAGCCAAACAGCGTCTCCGAGTTGGCAATCTCGGTGAAGCTGTCCTGGCCCTTCGAGGGGTCAGACGACGTCAGGATTGTCGACACAAAATTACCGTTCGCGTCTTTACCCACATTACTGATGACGAGCTGGCCATCATGGACGCACATGCCGCGGATACCGGTAGAAATGCCCTGCTTGTAGGCAGCACCGTAATCCTGCATGCTCGAAAGGCCCTGATAGACAACTTTGTACTCATCCGTCTTAGGATCGATCTCGTATACAGCAGGCAGGCCGCCTTTGCCGTCATTGGTCCTGACGCTGCCGCAGAAATAGAGCTTACCCTTATAGCTCACGGCATTGCGGAACAAAGGAGCGACGCCGTTGAGCGATTCAGAGAGTAGCAGCTTGGTCTCACCGGTCTTGGTATTGATCTTGACCAAGATGCCGCCGCTGTCCTTGTCGGCCGTGCCGTCCTCCTTCTGCTGTCCATAGAAGAAGGTACCGTTAAACATGGCCTCCAGCGTCAGGCGCATGGTTTCGACATCAAAGGAATCACCCAGCGTGCTGTTCATGAGCGTCAGCTGTTGCCCATCGCCGCATAGCAGGTGCCCACATAAAGCCAGTCACCATAGCTCGCAGCCGCCCAAGTGTAGCTCTGGCCGCGATCGCCTTCGTTGTTGGCCGTATTACCATCGGCGCCCGGAACGGCAACGGCACCGTTACCCTGGTAGTCGACGATGCCATCCGGCTGCGACGTTCCTACCGTAGGATGCGAGAGCTTCTCAAAGGAATACCCATTTCCCGCATTGTAGGTAACGGCACCCGATGCGTCTTCGGCGTGCGCCGGCAGCGGCGATACCAAGATAGCGGCAAGCGCTGCCACCAAGCCAAGTGTTCCCACTCGTCTCATAAGGTTATAGCCTCCCCTGTCCTAAAGCCCAGTTTTAGCATTCTTCATTTCTGTCCACGGTTAATTGCAATCTGAGCACAGCAATAATCAGTGTATAAATATACACCTGTAATTTTTTGGACGGGTTCATAGATGCTCGATTGGTAGCGAATTCCGCGCAAACCGTCACCAAACTCCACTTTTGCCGCATCTAAAGGTTATTTTTGCGCAAATTTTTGGATGCCGATAGTCACAATGGGCAGGAGGCTGGTACCCACCGGAGAGGGCAACGCCTACATTTTCATAACGTAATAGCCCGCACCCCTCACTGCCGTCTCGAGTGTGTCGCGATCAACCGGGCGCTTCGAGCGCACGCGTGCCGTGTGGTCCGCGTACGTTACCGTAGCCCACACGCCATCAAGCGCATTGAGGGCATTCGTCACATTCCGGGCGCAGCCGTCGCAACTCATGCCGCCGATAAGGAGTTCCTCACGATAGGGGTAGTGGGACTCGTCGGTGTCTGCCACCACAACCTTTTTGGCCTTCTTGCCGCTCGCACCATCGCTGCAGCAACTCTTCCCGTGTGTCGAAGCGGCAATGCGACGCAGTCCAAAAAACATGCCGACGGCAATGACGGTCAGCACGATGAGATTCGCAGGGTTGAGCAAGTCACTCATGCGTTCCCCTTTCAGTAGCACTATCTAGATACCCCCATGGGGTGTCCCCATCTTAACCCAAAATCATGTCCGTTCGGTCAATTAGTTTTCCTCTTCAAACTTTTTTGTTGACCATGGCTTACTTTCGTGTATAAGTTTTCCTAGGCTAACAGTTTAGATCCGTAAGGAGCGACGTGACTCGAACCATAGACATCCCAACGTTTCAGGCAGCAGTCGTGCGCAACTGCTCCCCCACGCTCGCGGGCATCAAGCCGGCATCGCTCTTTACCTATCCAGGCACCTACGCCCACGGGGACGGCTCGACCGCAACAGAAACCATCGCAGAACGCCGAGCACGCCTGCTCAACGTTATCGCCCAGTGCAACCGCGAGCTTGACCCGCTTGGCATCCACCTGAGTGTTTTGGTCTGGCGGCCCTGCGGAGCGCTCGTGTACGTGTACCGAGCCAAAAGCCTCACCACCTATTTCGCGGACCCTCGCGCCAAAACGGCGCTCGCCTCGGAAGGCTACGACACGAGAGACCTTTCGACATGCCTTGTGCATTTGGCATCACGCATCACGCTCGCGAGTAATAACGTCGCGGAATGCGCCTGTAGCCAGACTCGATGCGCACTACCCCAGCAAGCTAGCTGCAGCAACGACTGCACCTGCGAGTTTCCGCACGAAATAGGCTACTTCCTAGGATATCCCTACGACGACGTGCACGAGTTTATCGTCCAGCGCGGCGAGAACTATAAGGTCTTTGGGGCCTGGAAGGTCTACGCAAATGTCGAGCAGGCACTTGCGACGTTTGATGCCTACCGCGCCTGCACCCAATACTTCACCTTTGTCTATCAGCAGGGCTACAGCTTGGCGCAACTTGCCCAGGCAACCCGATAGAACATAGAAGCCGTGGCAACCTGCCGCACAACTGAAAGGACTCAACATGAGCAAGATCGCCGTCGTCTACTGGAGCGGCACGGGCAACACCGAGGCCATGGCAAACCTCGTTGCCGAAGGTGCAACCGATGCCGGCGCCGAGGCAGAGGTCATCTCCTGCGCCGACTTCTCCGCAGACAAGGCCGCTGGCTATGACGCTATCGCCTTCGGTTGCCCCGCCATGGGCTCCGAGGAGCTTGAATACGATGAGTTCCAACCGATGTGGGACGAAGTCAAGGAAACCCTCGGCGACAAGAAGGTCGTCCTCTTTGGCTCTTATTCGTGGGCCGAGGGCGAGTGGATGGACAACTGGAAGGCCGATGCCGACGAGGCAGGTGTCAACGTCGTCGATTCCGTCATTTGCTACGACGCCCCCGACGATGAGGGCGAGGCGGCCTGCCGCGCCCTTGGAGCTGAGCTCGCCTAGCGGCAATGAGCTCCGCCCGTAACGCGCTCTGCACCAAAACACATTCGCGTCCCAACAAAAACGGGAGCCGGATCACATCCGGCTCCCGTTTTCTGCTATGTCAGTCATATAAAGCGGCTACGAGATATTGCCCAAAAACGCCTTGGTGCGTTCGCTCTTAGGATGGTCGAAGACCTCGCTCGGCGTGCCATCCTCCACGATAACGCCGCCGTCCATAAAAACGACGCGGTCGGCGACGTCGCGGGCAAAGCCCATCTCGTGCGTCACCACGATCATGGTCATACCGTCATGCGCAAGATCGCGCATGACGCCCAATACATCGCGGACAAGCTCAGGATCGAGCGCCGACGTGGCCTCGTCAAAGAGCATCACGTGCGGATTCATCGACAGGGCGCGGGCGATGGCCACGCGCTGCTGCTGACCGCCCGAAAGCTGACTCGGCATAAAATCGATGCGCTCGGCCAGGCCGACCTTGGTCAGCTCCTCGATGGCAATCTTCTCGGCCTCTTCCTTGCTGCGCTTGAGCACCTTTTGCTGCGCAAGCATGACGTTCTTTTTGACCGACAGGTGCGGGAACAAGTTGAACTGCTGAAACACCATGCCCAAGTGCGTACGCACCTTATTGAGGTCAACGCCCTTGGCGCACACATCCACGCCCTCGACGACAATCGAACCACTCGTGGGCTCCTCGAGACGGTTAATGCAGCGAAGCATCGTCGACTTGCCCGAGCCCGAAGGACCCAGGACTACGACGACCTCGCCCTTGTGCACATCCAGATCGATATCGCGCAGGACCACGTTATCGCCAAAGGCCTTCTGGAGATTCTTGATGCTGACGACGACCTCGTTCGAGTTATTGGTTTCGCTCATAATAGAACCTCCTTACAGACCAGCGATATGGTCGGCGGGCGTCGCGACAACCTGTCCGGCGCTCTTGGTGGGACGCTTCTTTTTGGTTTCGGCCGTGCCCAAAAGCCTCGCCTCAAGACCGCTCACCAAGCGCGCAAGCGGCAGGGTGATGACCAGGTAGAACAGGGCGGCAACCACATACGGCGTGATGGAGCCCGTCGTGGCCACGATGGTGCGGGCGTTCATGACGATCTCGACCACGCCCACGGCCGCGAGCAGCGACGTATCCTTGTAAAGCAGGATAAACTCGCTGGTCAGCGTAGGCAGGACATTGCGGAACGTCTGCGGAATCATAACGTAGAGCAGCGTCTGGAAGGCATTCATGCCCAGCGAGCGAGCAGCCTCGTTTTGGCCCTTGGGGATCGACTGAATACCGGCGCGGAAGATCTCGCACAGGTAGGCGGACGAGTTCATGGCCATGACGATGACGCCCAACACATAGTCGTCCACCTTGACGCCGGCAAGCGGCAGGCCAAAGAACGCGATGTAGATCTGCAGGAACGCCGGCGTACCACGGATGATATTCACATAGATGCCGGCAAGGCAACGAAGGATGCGCGACTTGGAGATGCGCATGAGCGACAAGGCAAAGCCAAAGGGAATTGCCAGCGGAAACGCCACGAGCACGATCGAGAGCGACATGAGGAAGCCTTTGAAGACGATCGGCAGGCTCTGGACCAAAATGACCGGGTTCAGGAACAGGCGAAGGAACATGTTGGAATTCCATGCCTCGACCCACGGCTGCTCCTTAAGGTCGGCCAGGAAGTTATCGAATGCCGTCACGCCCTTAATCTCGACGGAAGGAATCTTGGAGATCTTCTTGGTCGAACCATCGGCCAAAGTGTAGGTGCCGCTAAAGGCCTCATCGCCGCCCTCGACGGGGAAGGTCACGCCGTAGACCTCGACACGGAAAAAGCCGCCGGCAGGCGCCGTCTCGCCAAAGTCGATCTTGAGCGTCTGGCCGTCAGCCTTGCACGTGGGCTTCATGGGCGTACGATCCATGAGGCCCTCGCCCGAGAGCATCGTCAATCGCGTGTCATCGGTACCAAACGTCGTGCCGTCGACAAACGTCAGCGAAAGACCGCTCAGTTCCTCGTCGGCATCGGCCTGAACTTCCCAGGTGATGCGCGTCTCGGTACCGCCGACCACAGCGCTACCCGAACCGGTATTGGGTCGGGCGGTAATCTTTGCGGTCTCAAGCGCCTGGGCGGTCGTGGGCGCATATGCCCCCGCACACACCAGCGCGAGCGCCACGGCCATGACGCAGGCTAGCTTTTGGAGCAAGGCGGGCAGTGGAAAACGCTGCTCCGCGGCCCCTTTGTTCAGTCGAGATAAGGTGGCTCCTATCGTAGAAGTTGCCGGCAAAACGAGACGGAAATGCTCTCCGTCAAGAGAAGCGCAAAGGCCCTCTCCGCCAAAACGGAAAGGGCCTGCGCACAATCAAGTAGCTATTTTACTTGATGTTGTACTTAGCCATGAGGGCGTCGACGGTACCGTCGTCGGTCAGGTCCTTGATGGCCTGGTTGATGTCGTCCTTGAGCTTGGTGTTGCCCTGGTTGATGGCGATGGCGTACTCCTCGCCGGTGCTGATCTGCTTGATGGTCTGGCAGGTGTTGAACTGCTCGGCGGTCAGCTGGCTGGCAACGGAGCGGTTGGTGACTACGGCGTCGCCCTTATCGGACTGCAGGGCGCTGAAGCACTCGGTGGCGTCCTTGTAGGGGACGATCTTGGCCTTGGGGAAGTTCTCCTGGGCAAAGGCCTCGGCGGTCGAACCGGACTGGACGATGATGGTAGCGTCGGCGTTGTTGAGCTTCTCGCTGTAGTTGTCGGCCGTGATGTCGGTGTTATCGACCTTGGTCACGATAGCCTGATCGTCCATGTAGTAGGAATCGGAGAAAGTAACTTCCTTCTCACGCTCGGGCGTGTCGGTGATAGCCGCGATGGCGACGTCGTACTTAGCGCCCGAAGCGACACCGGGGACGAGCGTGTCGAAGTCATTGTTGACGTACTCGACATCCAGACCCAGCTTGTCGCCGATAGCCTTGATGAGCTCAAGGTCAAAGCCCTGATAATCGCCGTTGTCATCCTTGTACTCAAACGGAGCGTACTCGGCAGAGGTGCCGACGGTCAGCGTACCGTCCTTGACGAGCGCGTACTCCTTGGAGCCGTCGACCTTCTCGACCTTAGCGTCGTCAGAGCTGCTGGAACCGGCATCAGAACCAGAGGTGGCGTTGGACGAGCCGCAGCCCGTCAGTGCGAGGGCGAGCGCCATGGCGCCCGTGGCGGCAAATGCGCCAAGCTTCTTGAGCTTCATAATCAGTCTCCTTCCGGTGACCCCGTTTGATTCAGAGGTCTGCAAAAACTGATGGCTATTATGCACCCGCTTGGGAGAATCTGCAATTAGAAAACTGATTGAAACAAACCCATAACGTGAATGGAACACTGCACTTTGTGACAGTCATTACTGATGCAACGACCTTAACAGTCTGATTTCAGCCGCATAACCTGCAAGTTCGTTCGGTGTCTCCAAAATGAATGGCAATGCGCGCAAGCGGCTATTCGATACAATATTCTGCATAACCTGCATACCGCCGCCAAACTCTTCACTACCCAAATAACCCTTACCGATGCATTCGTGGCGGTCCTTATGGGCGCCGCAAGGGTTCTTCGAATCGTTGATATGCACGGCGCGCAAGCGCTCGATACCCACCACGCGATCGAACTCGTCGAGTACGCCGTCCAGATCATGGATGATGTCGTAGCCGGCATCACTCACATGGCAGGTATCCAGACACACGCCCAGCTTGGCCGACAGCTCTGGACGTCTGGCAGCAACACCCCCGATAATGCGCGCCAGCTCTTCAAAGCTACGGCCCACCTCGGTACCCTTTCCTGCCATGGTCTCGAGCAGCACCGTCGTCTGCTGCCCCTCAAACATCACCTGGCACAAGGTGTCGACGATCATCTGAATGCCGGCATCAGTCCCCTGCCCCACATGCGCGCCGGGGTGGAAGTTGTAATAGTTGCCGGGCAGTGCTTCCAGACGCTGCAAGTCCTCGGCCATTGCCTCCAGGGCAAACTCGCGCGCCCGCTCTTTGGCAGAACAGGGGTTGTAGGTATAGGGGGCATGCGCCACGAGTGGGCCAAAATCGTTTTGTTCCATAAGCTCGCGCAGGGCCGCCACATCATCCATGTCAAGGTCTTTCGCCTTGCCGCCGCGCGGGTTGCGCGTAAAGAATGCAAAGGTATTGGCGCCAATGGACAGCGCCGTCTCCCCCATTGCCCGATAGCCCTTCGTCGTCGAAAGATGACACCCAATCGTCAGCATCTCCAGCTCCCCCTCATCAGTTGCGGTGAAATAGTTCCTGTTTGGCCCCTATTCTGCCGCAAACAGGAACTATTCCACCGCAACTTATAAAAGGGGCATCAGAGATGCGGGCCGCCAAGCACTACGGCTACGGGCGCCAGCGTCATAATCCCCTATGCGTCAGCGCCAAGTCCTAGAGGGCCAGACGGATTGCATCGATAATGCGCGCGCAGCGCTGTGTGGCGGCAAGGGGCATGACGGGACTCTCGAGTTTCCCCGCCCGGATGAGCTGGGTCGCATGCTGGATTTCGCCGTAGAAATCATCGACCTCAAACGGGGCATTTATTTCGAGCATTCGTCCGTCGGAGTACTTCACATGGGCGAGCTCGGGGCGATGGAGACGCTCGATTTCCAACGAGCCCCGCTCGCAGGCAATCGTTAAGCGGCTTTCATATGCTGCTTTGCCGTCGCACACCATATGAATGGGTATGCCGCCGACGCTCATACGGATCTCGTCGGCCCAATCCACGCGGCCGCCCGATACGTCACGCCAGCGAACTTCACGAGACGAAACATCGCACGCACCCGCAAGTAGATCCTCAAACCACCCGACCGCATAGCAGCCCATGTCATATAGACAGCCACCCTGCAACGGGTCGAGCAGATAACTCGAAGGGGGCTCACCATAATCGAGTTTTTGCACGCTTTCAATCGAGACGATACGGCCGAGCTCGCCCGACGCAAGCAAGTCCTTCACGCGAGTGCGCATCGGGCAAAACCGATTTTTCATCGCCTCCATAAACAGCACGCCGCGCTCGCGAGAGGTGGAGGCAATCGAGAGAGCCTCTTCCTCACTCAAAACGGCCGGCTTTTCGCACAGTACGGCCTTTCCCGCGCGCAGTGCCCGACAGACCCAATGCGCATGCATGCCATGCGGAAGAGCCAAGTAGATTGCGTCGACATCGGGGTCGGCAATCAGCGCATCATAAGCCGCATCGCCGCTATCGTCAGCCGTGGCATAACTGCGCGCGGCGTCAATCGAAAACGCCCTGCAAAACTCCTCAACATGCGAAGGAGTGCGACCGGCGGCAGCCACAAGCCGTGCCCCGTCCACCTCCTTGAGCGACGATGCGAATCGATGCGAAATGTGTCCAGCGCCCAAAACGCCCCAGCGAACATCACGCAAACCATCACATGAATCCCGATAGCCCACGACAGCCCCCTTCAGTTGCGGGGGGAAAGGTTCTTCCTTGCCCCCCTTCTTCCCCGAACAGGAAAAATTTCCCCCCCAAGTATTAAAAGGGCAGCAGGGGCGCGGTTTTT
>CABTZM010000025.1 GCA_902489295.1 uncultured Collinsella sp. | reverse complement strand
GTGCGACCGTTGCCTGGAGCCCGCCTCGTTTGATATCGCCGGCGAGATCGAGGAGTTTTATCTCTTTGAGGAGCCCGAGGATCCCGAGGCCTACGAAGACGGCTACGAGCTCCTGGGCGAGGATCGCATCGTCGATCTGGGAGAGCCCATCAACGACGCCGTTGTCATGGACACGCCGTTTGTTGTGCTCTGCAAGCCCGATTGCCGCGGTCTTTGTCCCGTTTGCGGCGCCAATCTCAACGTGGAGCAATGCGATTGTGCTACCCAAGCCGAGGCCGAATGGGCCGAAGCCACGGAAAATCCATTTGCAGCATTGAAGAATCTCAAGCTTGACGAGTAAAACTGTGGTAGTATCGCTACTTGCGCGTAATCGCCACACTGGATAGTTCATAAGGAAGGTCACTATGCCCGTACCTAAACAAAAGCAGGGTCGTATCCGCACTCACACCCGCCGTTCCGCCAACATGAAGATCTCGGCTGCGGCTCAGTCCACGTGCCCCCGTTGCGGTGCTGTCAAGCTCCCGCACCACGTGTGCCCCAGCTGCGGTTTCTACAAGGACCGCGAGGTTATCGTTACCGAGTAACGGTATACTCTGGATGCGATGCCGTTCCAAATGGAACCACAATGGCCGGCTCAGTGAGTCGGCCATTTTTGTATAAGGAGCATGTATATGAGTAACGTTCGCGTTTGTGTAGACGTTGTGGGCGGAGACGAGAAACCTCAGGTTGTTCTCGATGGTATCGAGGCTGCGCTTGCCGCCGATCCCGATATCGAGGTCTTGGCAGCTGGCCCCGCCGAAATCGTCAATCCCTTTGCAGCTTCCCATGCACGTGTTGAGGCCCTTGAGGCACCTGACGTTATCGCCATGGATGACGATCCCATTCGCGCCGTGATGACCAAGCGTAAGTCGTCGATCGTGCTTTCTTGCCGCGCTATTAAGAAGGGCAACGCGGATGCGTTCTTCTCCGCCGGCTCGACCGGTGCCATGACCGCCGCTGCCACCGCCTACGTGACGCCGTTTAGGTATCAGGCCGAAGGCAAGAAGCAGCCGGTGCGCCCTTGTCTGACCAATGCACTGCCCAATCGCGCCGGCGGTCTGACGGTGCTGTGCGACATGGGTGCCAACCCCGATGTCGAGGTTGACGATATGGTGCGTTTTGCCCAGATGGGCAGCGCCTATGCCCGCGTCGTCCTGGGCATCGAGCATCCTCGCGTGGGCCTGCTCGCCAACGGCACCGAGGACGAGAAGGGCTCCAACTTTACCAAGGCCTGTTTCCCTGCTATGAAGGCCGCCGTTCCCGGCTTTGTTGGTAACTGCGAGGGCACCGACCTCACCTCAGGTAACTTCGATGTCGTCGTTGCCGATGGTATGTCGGGCAATATTGCGCTCAAGGCCACCGAGGGCGCTGCCAAGTTTTTGCTGCAGGAGCTCAAGGGTGCCTTTATGGCCTCGCTCGGCACCAAGATCGCCGCGCTGCTCATTAAAAAGCAGATGCGCGAGATTAAGGCCAAGCTCTCTGGCGACGCCAAGGGCGGCGCGATTCTTCTGGGCCTGCGCGGCGTGGTCCTGATCGGCCATGGTGCCACCTCAGTCGAGGCTGTCAAAAACGGTACGCTCGCGGCGGCCGAAGCCGTGCGCGCCGGGCTGGTCGAGAATGTCGCCAACTCTATGGATGGTATCGTTTTATAAGAGCGAGTTAGAGCGCTGTTATGTGCTTCGCGGTGCACGCCGTGGGGTAGAATCAGAACCGTGTCTTGGTACCGCCCGGGCGGTACCATTCTTTTGGTATTCATGCACTATGAGAGGAAGCGCTATGGACCGCTCCGAAATCTTCGACAAGATCGCCGAGGTCGCTGCTGACGTTCTGGGCGTCGATGTTGCCGAAATTAGCGAGGAGACCACCTTTGACGACCTCGATGCCAACTCGCTCGAGCGCCTGCAGCTGGTTACGGCTATCGAGGACGAGTTCAACCTCGAGATCGATGACGAGACCCTGCTCTCGCTCAACTCTGTCGCCGACGCCGTCGACGCTATCGAAGCTGCCAAGGAGGCCTAAGTCTTGGCTTTATCCGACCGACTTACGCGCGCCCAGGAAATCCTGGGCCATGAGTTCAATAATAAGGTGCTGCTGCGCGCGGCACTCACGCATCCCTCGGCAGTCGAGGGCCAGCCGGTTTCTGCCAGCTATGAGCGCCTTGAGTTCTTGGGCGATTCCATTTTGGGCGCTGTGGTCGCACGCTCCCTGTTTGAGTCCTATCCGGAGTTTGACGAGGGCAAGCTCACGCGCCTGAAGGTGTCGCTTGTCTCGGGTGCTACGCTGTCCGAGGTTTCTCACGAGCTGGGCATCGACGACATCATCATCTTTGGTGCCTCCGAGACCGGTACCGGTGCGCGCGGCCTGCATTCGGCCCTCGAGAACGTCTACGAGTCGCTCGTGGGAGCGCTGTACCTGGATGCCGGCTGGGATGCCGCGGCGGAGTTCATTCACCGTACGCTTAAGCCGCATTTGGCTTCCGAGCGTGCCGAGCATCCTGCGAACCCCAAGTCGTTTTTGCAGGAGTGTGTGCAAGCCGACGGTCACGAGCCCCCGGCGTACAAGCTCGTTGGCTCCGAGGGCCCGGCGCATGCGCCCACCTTTACCGCCGTGGTTTTGATCGATGGCATCCGTCAGGGTCGCGGCTCCGGCTCCTCAAAGAAAGAAGCCGAGGGAGCCGCTGCTCTCGAGGCGCTTGACCGCATGGGTTACACCACCAACGGCGTTATTCTGAACAAGAAGCGCGTGTAAGCGAGGAACCGTGTATCTCAAGTCCCTCACGCTCAAAGGGTTCAAGTCGTTTGCCGACCGCGCCCATATGACGTTTGAGCCGGGCCTGACCGTCATCGTCGGTCCCAACGGCTCGGGAAAATCGAACATCTCTGACTCGATTCTGTGGGTCCTGGGCGAGCAGAGCGCCAAGCAGCTGCGCGGCCAGGCCATGGAGGACGTCATCTTCTCGGGCTCGTCAGCGCGCAAGCCGGTGGGTGTCGCTGAGGTTACGCTGGTGCTCGATAACTCGGACCATATGCTGCCCGTCGATTTTGACGAGGTCGCCATCACCCGTCGCATGTATCGCTCGGGCGAAAGCGAGTACCTCATCAATTCGAGCCCGTGCCGCCTGATGGACATTCAGGACATCCTGCACGATTCCGGCCTAGGCAAGGATACGCATTCCATCATCAGCCAGGGCAAGCTCGACGCCATTTTGCAGAGCCGCCCCGAGGAGCGCCGCGCCCTCATCGAGGAGGCTGCCGGCATCTCCAAGCACAAGCGCCGCAAGGAGCGTGCGCTCAAAAAGATTAAGTCGATGGACGAGCACCTGACGCGTGCCCGCGACATCAATAAAGAAATCGCCCGTCAGCTGCGACCGCTGGAGCGTCAGGTCGATCGCGCGCGCAAGTACAAAGAGCTGTCCTCGCGCGCGAACGAGCTTACGCAGATGCTAGCCGTCGACGAGCTGCGTTCGCTGCAGTCGCAGTGGAACGACCTGGAGAGTCGCTCCAAGGAGGGCGCTGCCGAGCTGGAGCTTGCGCAGTACCGCATGGGCGAAAAGGAGCGCGAGCTCGAGAAGCTCCAGGTTATGCTTGAGGAAAAGGGCCTGTTTGTGGGCGACCTGGGCGAGCAACGCCGTCATATGCAAGATGTGGTCGGCCGCATTAACTCCGACATGCGCCTGCTCGAGGAAAAGGGCCACAACATGGTGTCGCGCCTGTCCGACATGCGCGGCCAGATCTCGAGCTCCGAGCATCAGCGTCGTCGCGTGGTCGAGGAGCTCGAGGACGCGCGCGCCCAGCTTGAGGAAGTGACCGGCGCGCACATGCAGGCCCAGGAGGACGTTGACGCCGCCGGTCCTGCCGCTGCTGAGCTCCACGAGCGTCGCGTGGCGCTCGACAATCAGATTTCGCAGCTCACGCGCGAGCAACGCGATGTGCAGCGCGTGGCCGATAATGCCGCGCTCGAGCTCGCCAAGGTGAAGGATTCCTTGAGCAATGCCGAGGTCGAGGACAACATGTATGCCTCGCGCCTGGAGCAGATTGACGAGCAGCTCGAGGAGGTCACGGCCTCGCTCGAGAGCCGTCGCGACCGCGCCGAGGAGCTTGAGGGCGCTCTTGAGGAAGCGCGCCAGGCTCAGGTCGATGCGCGTGAGGCCACCGAGGCGGCACGCGCGGCCCTGAAGGACCTGCGTGCCCGCGAGAGTGAAGCGCGTAACAAGCTCTCCGAGGTGCGCTCGGAGCTTGCCAGCCAAAAGAAACTCGATGCCCGCATGGCCGACAGCTCGCCGCTGGTGAGCCGTCTGGTGGGTGCGCTGGGCGATGATGTCTCGGGTCGTCTGGGCGACGTGCTCGAGGCCCCGCGCGAGCTTGAGGGCTTGGTTGAGCAATTGC
The DNA here is from genome assembly GCA_902489295.1 of uncultured Collinsella sp. Classification (GTDB taxonomy): domain Bacteria; phylum Actinomycetota; class Coriobacteriia; order Coriobacteriales; family Coriobacteriaceae; genus Collinsella. Next base: position 12,486 of record CABTZM010000025.1, on the reverse strand, counting down.
TCGCCGGCGATATCGATGCACTGCTATTCGACGATACGTCCGCGCTTGAGCGTGCCGGTCGTGCCGCTCTGGACCAGAAGAAGGCCTCGGGCGAGGCGCTGCTGGTGGCGCGCGGCGTGAGCGGCTCTACCGCCGCTGAGGGCGCTGCCGGTACCCGTCTGGTTGATCGTCTGTCCGTGCGCGCAGGCTACGGTCCCGTCGTCGAGGCGTTGCTCGGCGGATATTACGTAGTGGACGATCTTGCTGCCGCGCTGTCGGCGCCGGTCGTTGACGGCGTGACTTACGTGACCCCCGATGGCGCTCGCGTAAGCTGTGGCGGCCTGGTTCGCGTGGGCCTCGATGCCGGCGAGGCCTCGGGTGCTCTGGAGCGCAAGCGTCGCATTCGCGAGCTGGAGGGCCTGGAGCCCGATCTGGCTGCCGTGTTTGAGCATGTGTCGGATCAGGTCGTCGAGGCCAATGCGGCCGTCGAAGAGGCGCGTGCCGCTGAGGGCGATGCCGCCGGCGAGATTGCCCGCCTTGAGGGCGAGCGTCGCTCCCTGCTGTCCGAGATCGGCCGCCTGGAGCAGAGTGCCAACAACGCCGAGGTCGAGCGCGTGCGCATTTCCAAGCGCCGCGAGCAGGCCGCAGAGGCCGTTCGTGCCGCACGTCCGCGCGTGGATGAACTTACCCGTTCGCGTGACGAGTCCCGTGCGCAGGCGAGCGACTTAGGCTTGCAGATTGCCGAGGCCAACGACGAGCTCGATCGCGTGCGTCGCGACGATTCCGAGGCCGCCGGTAAGCTCGCCGACGCTAAGGTGCGCCTGGCTCAGACGAGCGAGCGCCTTCGTTCGCTGAAGGGCCGCGTGCCCGATCTTGAGCATCGCCTGGAGGGTATCGACCGTCGTATCCGCGGAACGCGTCAGGCCTCGCGCTCGCTCGAGCTGCTGCGCCTTCGCGTCGATCCCATGCACGAGCGCTATTCTGCTCTGTTGGAGCGCGCCTCGGACTGGGCTGCGCGCCTGCGCGATCAGGCTTCGCTCGAGGAGGCGGACTCTGCTTCACTTAAGAAGACTATCGAGGACGCCAAGACCGAAGTCGCCCGCGCTAAAGAGAGGGTCGATGCTGCCGCCACGACGCAAAATGAGTTCAAGGTGGCGCGCGGCAAGCTCGAGGTGCAGGTCGAGGCTGCCATCAAGGCCATTACCGCCGATGGCACCACGGTGCTCGAGGAAGCGCTCATGCTGCCGGCGCCCACCGACCGCGACGCCGCCGAGCGCGAGCTCAACCAGCTCGTGCGCCAGATCAACAACCTGGGCCCCGTGAACCAGGTTGCCATGGAGGAGTACGAGCAGCTCAAGCGCCGCGCCGATTACATCGAGGAGCAACTGGCCGATTTGGAGAGCGCGCGCAAGGCGCTCACCAAGATCACCGTGGCCATCGACCGTAAGATGCGCAAGGCGTTCTTGGTGACGTTTGAGAAGGTTGATGCGAATTTCCGCGAGATCTTCGCCATGCTCTTCCCGGGCGGTCAGGCTCATCTGGAGATGACCGATCCCGAGCATCCTGCCGAGACGGGTATCGAGGTCGTGGCGCAGCCGCGCGGCAAGCGCATCACCAAGATGATGCTCATGTCGGGCGGCGAGAAGAGCCTGACGGCGCTCGCCCTGCTCTTTGCCGTGTATCGCACGCGTACGGTGCCGTTCTATGTGCTGGACGAGGTCGAGGCGGCACTCGACGACGCCAACCTGTCCAAGCTCATCGGCGCCCTCGATGTGCTGCGTTCCGATACGCAGCTCTTGGTAATCTCGCATCAGCGCCGTACTATGGAGGACGCTGACGTCCTCTATGGCGTCTCGATGCAAGCCGACGGCGTCAGTCGCGTCGTCTCGCAAAAACTCGATCGCGAAACCGGAAAGGTCGTGAATGCATAATGGGATTCTTTGACGCACTCTCGCGCGGACTTGAGCGCAGCCGCGAGGCCCTCAACGAGGTCTTCTACTTTGGCGGTGAGGTCGACGAGGATTTTTGGGAGGATCTTGAGGACACCCTCGTCATGGGTGACATGGGCGCCGAGGTCGCCATTCAGGTCTCCGATGACCTGCGTGACGCCGCCGCCAAGAAGAACCTCAAGACCGCCCCGCAGCTTCGTCGCGCCCTGGCCGAGCAGCTCGAGGGCCATTTTGTGCCTGTTGAGCGCGACCCGTTTTCCGATACGCCGAGCTGCGTGCTGTTTGTCGGTATCAACGGCGCCGGCAAGACCACCACGGTCGGCAAGATTGCGAGCGCCATGGCCGCCCGCGGCAAGAACGTGGTCATCGGTTCGGCCGACACCTTCCGCGCCGCCGCTATCGAGCAGCTCGATGTGTGGGGTCAGCGTGCCGGCGTACCGGTTATCAAGCGTGACCGCGGTTCCGATCCGGCGAGCGTGTGCTATGACGTGCTCGACGAGGCCGATAAGCGCGGCAGCGACCTGGTGCTCATCGATACCGCCGGTCGTCTGCACACGAGCCCCGAGCTCATGCGCGAGCTCGCCAAGGTGGTCAATGTGACTCGTAAGCGCGCCGCCAATATGGCCGCCGGTCCCATGCCGGTCTCGGTCGTGCTTGTGATCGATGCCGCCACTGGTCAGAACGGTCTGAACCAGGCGCTCGAGTTTAACGAGGCGCTGGGCCTGGACGGTATTATCATGACTAAGCTCGACGGCACGGCTAAGGGCGGTATCGCCATGGCCGTGGCCGAGAAGCTCAAGCTCCCGATCCTACGCATCGGCGTGGGCGAGCAGGTCGATGACCTGCAGGAGTTTAACGCCAAAGATTTCTGCCGCGCCCTGGTGGGCGAGTCCAACTAAGGAGTAACCAGTGTTTGATTCCCTGAGCGATCGCCTCAACGACACATTTGACCGCCTGCGCGGCAAGGGTAAGCTGACCGAGGCCGATATTACTTCTGCCATGCGCGACATCCGCATGGCGCTGCTCGAGGCCGACGTCAACTTTAAGGTCGTTAAGGAGTTTGTCGCCAAGACCAAGGAGCGCTGCATGACCGCCGAGGTCATGGAGTCGCTGTCGCCGGCGCAAAACGTCGTCAAGATCGTGCTCGACGAGCTCACCGAAATGCTCGGCTCCACCGAGAGCAAGCTCGTCTTTAGCAACCGCATCCCCAATGTCATCATGCTCGTGGGCCTGCAGGGCTCCGGTAAGACCACGGCTGCCGTAAAGCTTGCCTACCTGCTCAAGAAGCAGGGCCGCTCGCCGCTGCTCGCCGCGTGCGACGTCTACCGCCCCGCCGCTGCCGACCAGCTGGCCACGCTCGGTGGCGAGATCGGTGTGCCGGTCTTCCGCGGCGACGGCGCGCACCCGGTCGACATTGCCAAGGGCGCCATTCAGGAGGCCGTCGACCACCTGCGTGACGTGGTCATCGTCGATACCGCCGGTCGTTTGCAGATCGACGAGCAGATGATGCAGGAGGCCGTGGACATCAAGAAGGCCGTCAAGCCCGATCAGGTGCTGATGGTCGTCGATGCCATGACCGGCCAGGACATCGTCAACGTCGTCTCGACCTTCGCCGAGCGCACCGACTTTGACGGCGTGATCATCTCCAAGCTCGACGGCGACGCCCGTGGCGGCGGCGCGCTTTCCGTGCGCCAGGTGACCGGCAAGCCCATCAAGTTTGTTAGCATAGGCGAGAAACCCGATTCGCTGGAGCCGTTCTATCCCGACCGCATGGCCAAGCGCATCTTGGGCATGGGCGATGTTGTCGGCATCATCGAGAAGGCCCAGGAGGCAGCCGACGCCGAGCAGCTCGAGGCTGCCGAGCGCATGCTGCGCGAGGGCTTTACCATGAACGACATGCTCGACCAGATGAAGGCTGTCAAGAAGATGGGCGGCATGAAGGGCATCCTGGGTATGCTCCCCGGCGGCCAGCGCGCGCTCAACCAGATGGGCGGCAATTTGGACGAGGGCATCTTCGACAAGAACGAGGCCATCATCATGTCGATGACCAAGGAGGAGCGCCTGCGTCCCTCCATCATCAACGGCCAGCGCCGCGCCCGTATCGCCAAGGGCGCCGGCGTGACTCCCACCGAGGTCAATAGCCTTATGAAGCAGTGGGGCGAGATGAACAAGATGATGGGCCGCATGCGCTCGATGGCCAATCAGGCACAGGCCGGTGGCAAGAAGGGCAAGAAGGGCAAGAAGGGCAAAAAGATGCGCATGCCCAATATTCCCGGTCTGGATGCCATGGGCCTGGGCGGCATGGGCGGCCTGGGAATGGGCGGTCCTAAGTCCGATATGGACCTGCTGCGCCAGATGGAAGCGCAGATGCGCAATAAGAAGTAACGACTGGTTGAGTCGTGTATGGCGTAGGCCGCCTGGATGGTACTCCGGGCGGCCTACGCCGTTTGTTCGCAGGTTGTCGCACGCGCGGAAGCGTGTTGACGTCGAGGTGCTTGCCGCTAGTGGCAGCTGCAGCCCTCATGTCCGTCGTGGTCGTGATGGCCGTGGCAGCCGCAGGACTCGCCATGCTCGTGGATGTGCTCGTGATCATGTCCATGGCAGTCGCAGGTGGCCTCGCCGGTCTGTGCGAGCGTGCCGGCAATGAGGGCCTCGACGCAGGCATCGCAGCTGCCCTGGGCGCCCGCATAGACCGTGATGCCGGCTTGGGCAAGCGCGTTGATAGCGCCGCCGCCGATACCGCCGCAAATGAGCGTGTCAACGCCACCGTTGGCAAGCAGGCCCGCCAAGGCGCCGTGGCGGGTGCCACCGGTGCCTACGACCTGCTCGTTGAGCACCTTGCCATCCTGGATGTCGTAGATCTTGAACTGCTCGCTGCGGCCAAAGTGCATAAAGATGTTGCCGTTGTCGTACGTTGTTGCCACCCTCATGGTGCCGACCTCCTTTGCTGGCCATGCGGCCGTCGTCGTGGTGATGGGGGAGTACGCGATGTTGCCGCCTTCGATGACGATCGCCCGTCCATTGACCAGCGCGTTTGCCACCTTGCGATGCGCGCGACTGCTGATTGCCGCCACCGTGGCGCGGGCGATGCCCATGTGCAGGGCGACGGCCTCCTGATTGAGGCCCTTCAGATCGCACAGGCGCAGTACTTCGAGCTCATCGACCGTCATATCGATAGCGTCTCCGCTGGCAAGGCCATCGGGGGTAAAGCCGCGATATTCGGGGATGATCCCAACGCGGCGCAGTTTTTTGCGTCTTCCAGCCATACACTCTCCAAATCTGACATATGTCAACAATAGAATAGCGAACGTGCGGATTTGTGCAAGGAATTTCTGGCATATGTCAGAAAATGAGGGCTTATGTTTGGGCTGTGGGGCCGCGTGCGCCTGGGCTACAATGAATCTCGCTTGTAGGCGACTGACAGGAGGGTCAATGAGCAAAGCTGATCAACAGTTTGTAACCATGTGCCGCGATATCTTGGACCATGGCACCACCACCGAGGGCCAAAAGGTCCGCCCGGTGTGGGAGGACGGCACCCCTGCCTATACCATTAAAAACTTTGGCGTCACGGCGCGCTACGACCTGCGCGAGGAGTTCCCCGCGCTTACCCTGCGCCGCACGGCGCTCAAGTCCGCCATGGACGAGATCCTGTGGATCTATCAAAAGAAGTCCAATAACGTCCATGACCTCAACAGCCATATCTGGGATGAGTGGGCCGACGAGACCGGTTCCATCGGCAAGGCCTACGGATACCAGATTGGCCAGAAGAGCCATTATGCCGAGGGCGACTTTGACCAGATGGACCGCGTGCTGTACGACCTCAAGCATACTCCGTACAGTCGCCGCATCATGACCAACACGTATGTGTTTAGCGATTTGTCCGAGATGCACCTGTATCCGTGCGCGTACAGCGTGACGTATAACGTGACGCAGCGTCCGCAGGACGACAAGCCAACGCTCAATATGATTCTCAACCAGCGCAGCCAGGACATTTTGGCCGCGAACAACTGGAATGTGTGCCAGTACGCCATCTTGCTGATGATGGTCGCACAGTCGGTCGATATGATTCCGGGTGAGCTGCTGCATGTGATTGCCGATGCCCACATTTACGACCGCCACGTCGATATCGTCCGTGAGCTTATCGAGCGCCCGCAGTTTGCGGCGCCCAAGGTAACGCTGAACCCCGACGTGCACGATTTCTATGCGTTTACGACCGATGACCTGATCGTGGAGGGCTACGAGCACGGTCCGCAGGTCAAGAACATCCCCATTGCGGTGTAGGTGGTACTCATGACGTGTAAGCTTTCTGCCATTGTCGCCGTGTGCGATGACTGGGGCATTGGGTGCGAGGGCGACATGGTGGTGTCCAATCGCGCCGACATGCGCCATTTTGTGGCCTGCACCAAGGGCTGCCCGGTCATCATGGGGCGCAAGACGCTGCTGAGTTTTCCCGGTGGGCGTCCACTCAAGAACCGTCGCAATATCGTGCTTACCCGCGACGAGGATTTTGCTGTCGAAGGCGTCGACGTGGTGCATAGCATCGACGAGGCGCTCGCCGCGGTTGCCGATGAGCCCGTTGCGTGGGTGATCGGCGGCGGCGATGTCTATCGGCAGTTTTTGCCGTATTGTGCCGAGGCCGAGGTCACGCACAACCACTGCGTCCATCCCGTGGACACATATTTTCCCAATTTGGACGCCGACCCCGCGTGGGAAGTTGTGCGGCGCGAAGGGGTTGCCACGATTTCCGCGGGCGAGGGTGACGAAGGCCTCGATTATGAGTTCGTGACGTATCGTCGCGTTGATGCGTAAATCGCCTGGTGTGAACGGTATCATCGGGTTGATTGAATGTATGGGGCGGCGCTTAGCGTCGCCTCGTTTGGTATAGATGTGCTGTAAAGAAGGGTGCGGGCAGGCTGCTATGACTGATGCCGTTGAGGTTCTGCGAATTGATTCGCTCGAGGACGAGCGGCTCGATGCCTACGTGCGACTGACCGAGCGCGAGCTGCGCTGCGTGCTAGAGCCGCAAAAGGGCATCTTTATCGCCGAGAGTGCCAAGGTTATTGAGCGCGCGGTGCGTGCCGGATACGAGCCGGTGAGCTTTCTTTTGGGCGAACGCTGGCTCGACCAGATGATGCCGCTGTTTGAGCGTCTGGTTGTGCGCGAGGGCGCAGGTCCGGTTCCTGTGTTCGTGGCTTCCATGGAACTCATGGAGCAGCTGACGGGCTTTAACGTGACGCGCGGTGCGCTCGCGGCGTTTCGTCGCCCGCGGCAGATTCCGGTTGATGAGTTCTTGGGTGGCGTCGTCGAGGCGGCGGGGGAGCGCCCGGTGCGCGTGTGCGTGCTCGAGGGGATTGTCGACCACACGAACGTGGGTGCGATTTTCCGCTCGGCCGCCGCGCTCAATGTCGACGGTATTTTGGTCAGTCCGACGTGCTGCGACCCGCTGTACCGTCGCTCGGCCCGCGTGAGCATGGGCACGGTGTTTCAGGTGCCGTGGACGCGTATTGGCAGCGAGGCTCGTGTGTGGCCGCACGATGGCCTGGCGGCACTGCACGAAGCCGGTTTTTCGTGCGCTGCGATGGCGCTGACGGACGACTCCGTTTCGCTTGATGATCCTGTACTGCGGAAGATTGATCGCTTGGCGATTTTTATGGGCACCGAGGGTGCCGGCTTGGGCGCCAAGACCATTGCCGGCTGTGACCACGCGGTGCGCATTCCGATGGCGCACGGGGTCGATTCGCTCAACGTGGCCGCGGCGAGCGCCGTCGCCTTTTGGCAGCTGTGCCCGCACGTGAGCAATGAGTATCACTACCAGCCGGGTTTGTATCACTAGGCAGATATTTTGCACTGGGCTCTGATTCGGGGTGTTTCGGTCGACGCCGGTCGGTGCTAAGCTGGTATTTGCTTTGGTCTTAAATTGCCGTTTTGTTGTTTAACATACGTTGGCGGGGAGGGCGTGTGGCTAAGAAATCTACGGCTATCGATGTAACGCAGGGTGTCATTTGGCAACAGCTGCTGTCGCTGTGCGTTCCCATCTTTTTTAGTTCGTTTTTTCAGCAGGCCTACACGCTTATCGGTACGTATATCGTTGGCCAGTTTGGCGGCAAGCTCGCGCTGGGTGGCATTCAAGCCACGATGGTGCTCACCGAGCTCTGCATTGGCTTTTGCGTTGGCGTCGGCGCCGGCTGCGCGGTCATTACCGGTCAGTATTTTGGCCAGCACGATGATGAGCGACTGAGTCGTTCGGTCCATACAGCCATGACGCTCGCGCTGGTGGGCGGTATCGCTTTCTCGATTCTTGGCATAGTGTTCGTTGAGCCCATGCTGGTGCTTATGAACACGCCGCATGAACTATTGGCCGAGGGCGTGGCCTATGCTCGCTGTTATTTTGCCGCGATGGTTGCGGCACTGCTGCTTAATATGGGAACCGCACTGCTGCGTGCCGTGGGCGACACGCGCGGCCCCGCCGTGATCATTGCCTCTGGCTGCCTGGTTAACGTGGTGCTGGATATCATTTTTGTCGCTGTGTTGCATATGGAGGCGCTGGGCTGCGGCATCGCGGTGGCGCTGACCATTTGCTCCAATGCAACGATGATCGTGTTGCGCATGATGCGCGCTCCGGGTGCATGGCGTCTTTCGCTGTCTAAGCTCGGTATCGATCGCGGTATTTGCAAGAGTATGATCTCGTGTGGTCTGCCACTCGGTTTTCAATCGGCTGCCTATTCGATCTCGAACGTGCTGATCCAGGTGTCGGTTAATTCGTTTGGCGCCGATGTCACGACTGCTTGGGGTCTATCTGGGCGCCTGGATGGCATTATCTGGATGGTGACCGAGGCGCTCGGCGTATCGATCACTACGTTCTCGGCGCAGAACTTTGGCGCGCGCAACTACGAGCGCATGCGCAAGGGCTACCATACGTCGCTCGTGCTGTCGTTTATGCTCATTGGTGGCCTGTCTGCCGTGCTGCTGGTGTTCTCGGGTCCGTTGTCGCGTCTGTTTGTCGACGATGCTTCGATTTCGGCGTACACCACGACCATCCTCCATTTCATTGCGCCGTTCTATGCGATTTTCTCGATTATCGAGAACGCCTCGGGTTCCATCCGCGGCGCCGGCGTGAGTCTGCAGCCTATGATGCTCACCATCTTTGGCACCGTCGTACTCAGAGTGATTTGGGTGTTTGCGATCATGCCCTTCGATCCGTCGCTCGAGCATCTACTGCTGGTCTACCCCGTAACCTGGCTCATCACCGCAACCATGTTCACCATCTACCACCACAGCGGCAACTGGCTAGGTCGCGCCACCGCCTAGCTCATCCGTCGGATACCCCTGATAAGTTGCGGTGAAATAGTTCCTGAAAAGCCCTTGCGGACCGTCAAACAAGTACTATTCCACCGCAACTTCCTTATGAGCTGTAGGTGTTGGCGGAAAACGAATCAATTAGTATTCGATGCCTTGGCGGGCTAGGAGGCCTTCGTCGAAGTAGTGTTTGATGGGACGCATTTCGGTGACTAAGTCCGCGAGGTCGGCCAACGGCAGCAGCCCGCGGCCGGTGAGCACGAGTTCCGTGGTGGCGGGCTTTATCGCGATCAGCGCTTCGACATCCTCGCGTGTCACGAAGCCGCGGCGCATGGCCTCGCCGAGTCCGTCCAAAATCAGAACGTCGACCTGTGATATCTGCTCGCATGCGAGCTCCATGATCTGTGCGGCGCAAGCCTCGGGCGTGTCGCGGTCAGCTTGTACGATGCGCGGCCCCAGGCGCGGCGCGGCATCGTGTTCGGCGCAGTGCAGTTTCTTGGCAAACTGCAGCCTAAGAACGTCGAGCCCGTAGCCCGTCGCGCGCAGCGCGAGCCCCAGCGCAGCCGTCGTCTTGCCCTTGCCGTCGCCTGTATAGATTTGAACCTTGCCGACTTACAGTGATGCCATCTCTGTCCTTTCGTGCCCGGCGTCGGTTTATCGCCGTCCGGGTTGGGTATTCTAGAAAGCATTATCAACCCCAGTAGATGGAGTTCAAGCAGATGGAGATGGATGACAACAAACGTAGACGGAATATGATCCTCTACGTGCTCATCGCCTTCGTCGTCTACCTCGTGCTCTCGACCGTTCTGTTCCCCAACATCGGTCACACGCAGCAGATTACGAAGACCGATTACTCGACGTTTGTCAAAGCGCTCGATAAGAAGAGCGTCGACAAGGTCGAGTACAACACGGACGATTACTCGATTTATTACACCAAGAAGGGCGAGGACGAGAACATCGCCTACAAGACGACCGGTGTGCCGAATGACGCGGGCTTTACCGATCGCGTGCTTGAGTCTGGCGCTTCGCTGGAGTCGGTCGTTCCCGATAAAAACTCGGGTTTGATGACCTACTACCTGCTCACACTCATTCTTCCCATGGCGATTTTCTTCCTCATCGGTTGGTGGCTCAACCGCCGCATGAAGAAGGCTATGGGCGATGACGGCCCGTCGATGAACTTTGGCGGCGGCGGTTTTGGCGGCGGCGGACTGGGTAAGTCCGGCGCGCGCGTGATCGCCTCCAAGGACGTGGGCGTGACCTTTAAGGACGTCGCCGGTCAGGAAGAGGCCAAGGAGTCTCTCAAGGAGGTCGTCGACTTTCTGGAGAAGCCGCAGCGCTACGAGGAGATCGGCGCCAAGCTGCCGCGTGGTGCTCTCCTTGTTGGCCCTCCGGGTACCGGTAAGACCCTGCTTGCCAAGGCTGTTGCCGGCGAGGCCGGTGTTCCGTTCTTTAGCATTTCGGGCTCTGAGTTCGTTGAGATGTTTGTCGGTCGCGGCGCTGCTAAGGTTCGTGACCTGTTTAAGCAGGCCAAGGAAAAGGCACCGTGTATCGTCTTTATCGATGAGATCGATACCATCGGTAAGAAGCGCGATGGCGGCGGCTTTAGCGGCAACGACGAGCGCGAGCAGACGCTCAATCAGTTGCTGACCGAGATGGATGGCTTCGATAACCACAAGGGCATCGTCGTCCTTGCTGCCACCAACCGCCCCGACAGCCTTGACCCGGCTCTGTTGCGTCCCGGTCGCTTTGACCGCCGCATTCCCGTCGAGCTGCCCGATTTGACCGGTCGCAAGAATATCCTTGAGCTGCACGCCAAGAGCGTGAAGACCCAGCCGCCGATCGATCTGACCGCGATTGCCCGCGCCACGCCTGGTGCCTCGGGCGCCGATTTGGCCAATATCATCAACGAGGGCGCCCTGCGCGCCGTTCGCGAAGGTCGCAAGCGTGCAACCCAGGACGACTTCGAGGAGTCGGTGGAGGTCGTCATTGCCGGCCAACAGCGTAAGTCCACGGTGCTTTCCGACCACGAGAAGCAGGTCGTTTCCTACCATGAGATCGGCCATGCCATTGTTGCCGCTCGCCAGAAGGGCTCTGCGCCGGTCACGAAGATCACCATCGTTCCGCGCACGAGCGGTGCCCTGGGCTACACCATGCAGGTCGAGGAGGACGAGCGCTTCCTGACCACGCGCCAGGAGGTCCTGGACAAGCTCGCCGTCTACTGCGGTGGCCGTGCGGCCGAGGAGCTCATCTTTGGTGAGATGACGACTGGCGCCGCCAACGATATCGAGCAGGCCACCAAGCTCGCCCGCAACATGGTGACGCGCTTTGGTATGTCCGACGAGTTTGGCATGATGGCGCTCGGTACCGTCCAGAATGCGTACCTCAACCAGGATACGTCGCTCACCTGCGCCCCCGGTACGGCCGAGCGTGTGGACGCAATTGTCGCCAAGTTGATTGAGGATGCGCACGACCGCGCCCTGCAGATCCTCAAGGAAAACAAGTTCAAGCTCCACGAGCTGGCTCGTTATCTGTACAAGAAGGAGACGATCACGGGCGAGGAGTTCATGAATCTCCTCACGCGTGAGAACCCGCTGATGCCCAAGCAGCAGTAACGCCGCGGCCGAGCCAGTAAACGCCGACGCCCCATTTGAGCAGCTTTCTCAAATGGGGCGTTTTGCTTGAGAGGGATGGAAATGAAGATCGTGGTGAGCGCCTGCTTGATGGGCGAGAGCTGCAAGTATAACGGGCTCGATAACTACCACCGCGCGTTGGTCGAGGCTTGCGAGCGCACGGGGACCGAGGTCCTCCTCGTGTGCCCCGAGGTCTTTGGCGGCCTGCCCACGCCGCGCAAGCCGTCCGAGATTGTGAACGGCGAGGTTCGTACCTGCGAGGGCATCTCGGTTGATCGCGAATTTCGCCTGGGTGCCCAACGTGCGCTCGATATGTGCGAGCAGGCAGGCGGACCGGAAGAGATAGTCGCGTGCATCCTTCAGGATCGCAGCCCCTCGTGCGGTGCGGGTCACATCTACGACGGCACCTTTAGCGGTACGCTCACCGCGGGCAACGGTGTTTTCGTCGACCTGCTCCTGCGCCACGGCTACCGTGTGATCCCGGCAAGCGAGTTCGACCCCAGCATGTTGAAGTAGTAAAAAAAAGGGGCGGCCATCGAGTAGATGGTTGCCCCTTTTGCTGGCAAGCTAAACTATCTCACCAATTGTTCAATGGTATTTACCCATATAAAACCTGCCAAAATAAACCTGTC
>CABTZM010000024.1 GCA_902489295.1 uncultured Collinsella sp. | reverse complement strand
GGGGGGGGGGGGAGGGGGGCTTGTGGGGGTGTGTCTTGTCCGAATTTTTAAACCCCCCGAAGACCTCTCCCCCCCCCGCCAGGATGGCGATGCGGGGCAACACCTATACTCGCAGGACGGCGCTTTCTGCCCTATAGTGTTTGGTGAGCAATATCGTTCAATTTTGAAACACTCGGTCGTGCGACCGTCGGCGGTTGCGCGTCGCCGCGGACAGGGGCAAATCATGAATAGCGATGCCAAGCTGAACATCTTGACCGAGGCCCTGGCTGCTGCCGGGGCCTCGGCATTGGCAATCGATGCGCGTGGGGACGTCGCGATTTCGACCATGAATGACGCGGCGCTTGAGCGGGATGTGGCGGCTTTTGTCGCTGAGCGCCTCGACCGTATAGGAGACGGCGCGCGTCTGGTTATGGGGCGTGCGGGTACGCGCCTGAGCCTGACCGTTCGCCCCACCGACAAAGAGGGCGGGGGCCTTTGGGTCGTCGTGGTCCGCGAGGTGCGCGGCGCCGCGGCACATGCGGGCATCGAGTGGCTCAACGCCGACGAAGTTGAGGCCCGCTACGAATCGAGCGCGTACGGCATCGTTGAGGGGGCGGCCTCGGTAGCTGCGCCGGTCGCCGAGAGCTACGCGCGCGGCGTGCCCCTTATGCTCGAGGGCGAGCTGGGAGCGGGTCAGGTCGAGATCGCCAAGCGCCTCTATCTGGACGGTCCTTTTGCCGATCAGCCCTTTGTTGCCGTTGCGCTCGATGAGCTTACCGATCGCGGCTGGCGCCACGTGCTCAAAAGCGCCGAATCGCCGTTGTTCCAAACGGGGCTGACACTTTGCATTGCGGGCTGGAATGCGGTTGGCCCCCAGCGCCTCCGCGAGCTCGTTTCCACGATGGCCGACACCGCGTTGGCGATGCGCTGCCATGTGGTACTGACGGCGAATGACATGCCGGGCGGCAGCGAAAGCGATCAGGCCGCCTTTGTGACCGAGCGTTTCGCCTGTGCGGTGAGCGTGGCGCCGGCAATCGCCGAGCAGGGAGCCGCGTCGACGAAGGTTGCGCGCTATTTGGAATATCTCGCTGGTGCATTTGGGACGGCAGCGCCCACGCTGTCTGCCGCGGCGACGAAGGCGCTCGATGCTTACCGCTGGCCGCGCAATTATCTGCAGCTCCGCGAGGTCTCGGAACGACTGTATATATTGGTGGGGGCGGGCACGGTGGATCGCGCTGTGGCGGAGGAAGTGCTAGCCCAAGAGGACGTGATTAAGACCGCAACCTTTGGCGCCCCGACACTCGAAAGCGACCTGTATATCCTGCGACCGCTGGCCGATACCGAGCGAGATATCGCGCATCTGGTTGTAGATCATCTCCACGGCAACCGAACCCGTGCGGCGGAGGTGCTGGGCATAAGCCGAACAACGCTGTGGCGCTTACTGAAGGACGATGACCGTTGAGCGAGGCGCCCGTGACCGCGCGCGACGCGTGTGCTACAGTCCAAAGCGTTATTGTTTCGATTTGGTTACGGCGTGCGGGGGCGTATGGCTGAGACTACAAAACCGAGCCGCAGAAGGCGGAGCGCCGCGCCGGTTAACCGACGCACAACATCGGTGACGTGGGGCAAACACGCCTCGGGGTTTGACGGCTCGTTCAAGCGCACTAAATACGGCTATCCTTCGACAGGTGCCCGCTTGGCAATGCAGGCAGAGTCCTCGCTGTGGGACCGCAAACGCGTGGTGGGCTCAAAGCTCAAGCACGACGGCACGCTCGGCTACATCAGCCGCGGGGCGGCTCGTCGCAGCGGACTCAATCCGGCTGGTTGGCATCGTTATGTTCCGATCGCGGTCGTCGTTGCAGTGATCGTCATCGCACTCGCTGCGCTTGGCTACGCCGGCGACGGTGCCAACTTGGACGCGATGTTTAAATCGCCCGAGCTCGCGCATGCAGGCACAGAAATTGTCGAGGGCGCTCGGACCCAGACGGGCGTCGCGCCCCAGCGCGGTATCGTTGCGGCGGCCTCTACCATCGCCGACGCTCAAAAGGACGAGGACGAACAGGGCGACGGCGCCGAAACGACTCAAACGAACGAAACGACGACAACTCCACCGGCAAGATAAGTTGCGAGCGGGTCCGCCGTTCGTTAGAACGGCGGAACTAATTACTTTACATACACCACGTTGTCGCGGCGGGGTTTGGGCTCGGGTAGCGTGTCCTCGGCATAGCCCAGAATGCAGTGACCGACACCGCGCAGGCTGCCGTCGGCGGGCAGGCCCCAGCTGGCCAGCAGCTCCAGGCCCTCGGGCGAGTCAAAGACCTCATGCGCGCGGTGAATCCAGCACGAATCGACACCCAGTGCATAGGCGGCGTTGAGCAAGTTGCCCATGGCGAGCGAGCCGTCTTCCAGATGTGTGGGCACGCTGCGGTCGACCAGCACCACCACAACGGTCTTGGCGCCATAGAAGGGGTCGCTGTTGCTGCCCATGATCTGGGCGTTGAGCTGTGAGAGACGCTCGACGGTCGCGGGGTCGGTGACGGCGACAAACGTCACCGGTTGGCGGCCCATGCCGCTCGGTGCATATTGGCCGGCTTCGATAATACGTGCAAGCTTTTCGGCCTCGACGGGACGATCGCTGTATTTGCGGCAGCTGCGGCGATGGATGAGTGCTTCGATAGTCTCCATGGTGTCTCCTTGCGGTGGCGTTGCAGATGCCCCGTTCATACCCGTCGGGCTCAAACGATAGACGGTCAATTGCCCGGCCAAAAGGATAGATTCCAATTGGGAAAGTAGGTTTGCATAAAAGTACCTTCAGAATGTGACAAACAAATGGGATGGTTAAACGTTTTATCCCGTCTACCCTGCGGTTTTTTACCACTTGCCTAAATGACGAACGCATAACCTCTGATAAAGGTTTTACTAAAGGAGTACCAACGTTTATCAATGCGCCGTGGTGGCGCCGGGCCAGGAGGTAACATCATGTTCCAGGCTGGAGATGTCGTCGAGACCGACTTCGAAGGATTTCTGAAGCTGCTGCGTTCCAAGACGCGCGCTTTTGTGACGATTGATGATCACGAGTACTACATCACGCACACCGATGGCTATTGGCGTGTTCAGGATTGCGAGGCCCTCAACGACAAGGGCCACTTTACTGACTGCTCCGAGCTGGTCAACACGGTCTGCGAGGTCGTCGAGCTGCCGTGGATTGCCGGCAAGAGCCTGCATGACAGCTTCTCGGGCGCTACGGTCTACGAGGCCGTCGCCGCCTAATAGGCAATAGAACTGGATTTTCTCGTGACCGCTGGCGCCGCCCCCGCGCCGGCGGTCTTTTTCTGTCGATAGGACATAAAGGCACGCCCATTTTCGGTACGCCTGTTGACGATAGTCAAAACTCGGACTAATCTAGAGACACAAATTGGTCAAAACTCGGACAATCGAATGGTGGGATAGATGAATAGTGAGGTTACGCTGGTCGACTTCGACCGGATGCTCAACGGACTCGACCATATCTATTCGGAGTTCTCGCGTACCTGCGGTCTTTCGGACTGCGCCTATTGGATGCTCGTCGATATCGGAACGGCGGGCGGCAGCATTGCCGTAAGCCGCCTGACGAGCGAATGGTTCTACAGCAAGCAGACCATTAACTCGGCAATTAAAACTTTGACGGCGCGGGGGTTCGCAACATTGGAGTTTGCCGAGGGCAGCCGCAAGAACAAGGTTGTGCGCCTGACCGAGGAAGGCATGCGGTTTGCCGAGCAATATGCGCTGCCGGCGCAAGGGGCCGAGCAGCGTGCTTTCGAGACGCTCGAGCCGTGGGAGCAGCGCGAGATCATGCGCTTGATCGGCAAATTTTCCCAGGCGCTCGGCGACGAGTGCGACGTATTCAAACAACAGGTGGCAGACGCAGGCCAGGCAGAGGATCAACGTGAGGGGGAGTCGTGCGACTCTTAATGAGGTTTATGAAGCCGTACCGCAGGCTTGTCGCGGTGACGCTGCTGGTGTTGCTGATAGACAACATCGGCACCCTGCTGGTGCCCACGATGCTGGCGAACATGGTCAACACCGGCATTACCACGGGCGATGTCGACTACATTTTGCGCAATGGCTTCTACATGCTTATCGCGACCGGCATGGCCAGCGGCGGCGCGGTGCTGGGTTGCTATCTTTCGGCCCGCCTGGCGGCAAACGTGGCATGCGATATCCGCAACGCCGTCTACGACAAGTCGCTCGAGCTGTCTGCCAGCGACTTTGAGCGCTTTGGCACCGGATCGATGATCACGCGCTCGCTCAACGACATCAACGTGATTCAGCAGGCGATTCTGCAGACCATTCAGCTGGTGCTGCCCGTGCCGTTTTTGGCCGTGGCGGGCATCATCTTTGCCTGGTTTATCGACCCTGCCATGGGCACGCTTTTGGGTGTGGTCGTTGCGATCGTGCTGGTGGCGGCGGTCTTTACGGTTGCCAACGCAGCGCCGATCTTTATGCGCCTGCAGAGCTTTATCGACCGCATGAACGTGGTGCTGCGCGAGAACATCGTGGGTGTGCGCGTCATTCGCGCATTTAACAAGGAGCGCCACGAGGAGCGGCGCCTGGACGAGGTGTTTAGCGACTACGCGACCAACGCCATCAAGGTTAACCACCTGTTTGTGGGCCTCGACAGCTCCAGCTTCTTTTTGATGAATATCGCCGAGGTGGCGGTGCTGTGGGTTGGCGGCAACCGCGTGGGCGCCCACGCCATGCAGATTGCGAGCATTTCGGCGGTGCTGGAGTATGCGCTTCTGATTCTGTTCTTTGTGATGATGGCCCAGATGGTGGTGTTGACGCTGCCGCGCGCCGCCGCGTGCCTGAACCGCGCACAGCAGGTACTGGAGATTGAGCCGAGCATCGTGGACGGCGAGCGCGCGTTGGGTGACGGGGTATCTGCCTCCGAGGACGATACGGATGCCGTCGCCGTGTTCGACCATATGTCGTTCCGCTTTGACGATGCCGACGAGGACACGCTGTGCGACCTGAACTTTGCCTGCCGTCGCGGGCAGACCACGGCGATTGTGGGCTCGACCGGCTCTGGCAAGTCCACGGTGGCAAAGCTGCTGCTGCGCTTCCACGATGCCACGAAGGGCACCATTCGCCTGGACGGCGTCGATCTGCGCGAGCTTTCGCAAGACGAGATCCGCGGGCGCATTGCCTACGTGCCGCAGAAGGCATGGCTGTTCTCGGGCACCGTGGCCAGCAATCTGCGCTTTGGCAACGAGGGCGCGACCGAGGCGGATATGCTTCACGCGCTCGAGGTTGCCCAGAGCACGTTTGTGCTTGAGCAGCCGCAGGGGCTCGATACCCCGGTGGCGCAGGGCGGCACGAACTTCTCGGGCGGCCAGCGCCAGCGCCTGGCCATTGCCCGCGCGCTCATGAAGCGCGCCGACCTGTATATCTTCGATGACAGTTTTTCGGCTTTGGACTTTAAGACCGACGCGGCCCTGCGCCATGCGCTGCAGGACGAGACGAGCGATGCCGCGGTGCTCATCATCGCTCAGCGCATCTCGACGATTTTGCATGCCGACCAGATCGTCGTGCTCAAGGACGGCGAGGTCGTGGGCCTGGGTACGCACAGCGAGCTGATGGAGACCTGCGAGGTGTACCGCGCCATCGCGGAGTCGCAGATGAAGGGAGGTGAGTAGCATGACCGAGGAGCTCAAGAAGCAGGGTGGCGTTGATGACGCCGCTGTTGCAGGGGCAGTCGAAGAGACGGCGGCCGCGCCCGAGTTGGACGCTGCCGCCAAGGCTGCGGCCGAGCGCGAAGCCCGCCGCCAGGCGCTCTACGAGGAAAACGAGCGCGCCGAGGACGAGCGCGCCCGCGCCGAGGCGGAGCGCATGCGCGACGTGGACGACGAAGACGAGGACGAGACGCCTCGCGACACCTGGGCGACGGTGCGCCGCCTGTGGAGCGAGGCCGCCGGCGATCATTGGCGCTTCTATATCGTGTTCGCGAGCATCGTGTTCTACGTCATCTTTAACACCGCCGCGCCGGCGTACAGCGCTCTTGTCATCGACGAGCTGTGGGAGCGCATACAGGCGGCGTTTGCCAGCGGCACCACCTTCAGCATTACTTGGGAGAACTGCGGTAAGACCATCTTCGTCTACTTTATGATCTGGACGGCCGCCGCCTCGTTCTATGCGCTCCAGAGCTTTTTGATGTCGAGTGTCGCCGAGCGCCTCAACCTGCGTCTGCGTAACCGCATCGCGCAAAAGCTCAGCCGCCTGCCGCTCGCCTACTTTGATGCGCATCGCCCCGGCGAAGTGGTCAGCCGCGCGACCAACGACTTGGACAAGATGTCCGAGAGCATGCAGCGCGGATTGCTGCAGCTGCTGGTGTCGATCGGTACCGTGTCGGGCGCCATCATCATGATGTTCGTCTATAGCGTTAAGCTCACGCTGGTCTTTTTGGGTTTTACGGCAGTGTCGCTGCTGGTGACCAAGGTGGTCTCGGCCCGCACGCATGCGGTGACCGGCGAGCGCCAGGAGTGGGTGTCCAAGATTACGAGTGCGGTCGAGGAGGGCTATTCGGGTCGCCTGGTGATTCGCGCGTTCAATCGCGAACGCCAGAGCTCTGCCGAGGTGCGCGAGGCTTCGGGCGAGCTGGCGCGCGTGAGCACCAAGGCCGACTTTATGATCAACGCCGTCGGTCCTGCGGTTCGCTTTATCGGCCGTCTGGCGCAGATCGTGATCGCGCTCGTGGGCTGCAACATGTTGGTGGCCGGCCAGATGACCGTTGGCGTGTTCCAGGCGTTCTTCCAGTTTATCTACGGGGCGTCCGAGCCCATGACGCAGCTCTCGTTTACCTTCAACTCGCTGCAGAGCGCGCTGGCGAGCGCGGAACGCGTGTTCGACCTGCTCGATGAGCCCGAGATGGAAGCCGACCCGCTGCCGGGCGAGGCCGCCAAGCTGCCGGGTCGCGTGGAGGGCCGCGTTAGCTTTGAGCATGTGCGCTTTGGCTATGCACCCGACAAGCCGCTTATGCACGACGTTTCGTTTACCGCTGAACCGGGTCAGAAGATTGCGGTGGTGGGAACAACGGGTGCGGGTAAGACCACGCTCATCAACCTGCTCATGCGCTTCTACGAGATTGACGGCGGCCGCATTACGCTCGACGGTGTGGATACGCGCCTCATGAACCGCGGTGAGCTCCGTCAGCAGTTTGGCATGGTGCTGCAGGACGCCTGGCTGTTCGACGGCACGATTGCCGAAAACATCGCCTACGGCTGCCCCGAGGCAACGCGCGACGAGATCGTGGCGGCCGCCCGCGCCGCGCAGGTCGACTTCTTTGTGCGCACCATGCCGCAGGGCTACGACACGCGCGTGGCCAATGATGCCGAAAGCATCAGCCAGGGCCAGCGTCAGCTGCTGACCATTGCGCGCGTGCTGCTCAACAACCCGGCGATTCTCATTCTGGATGAGGCGACCTCAAGCGTGGATACGCGCACCGAGCTTGCCATCGGCCGTGCCATGGACGCGCTCATGCATGGGCGCACAAGCTTTGTGATCGCGCATCGCCTGTCGACGATCGTGGACGCCGACCTGATCTTGGTCATGGATCACGGCAACATTATCGAGCAAGGCACGCATAAGGAACTGCTGGCTGCCGAGGGTGCTTACGCCGACCTCTATCTGAGTCAGTTCGCATAATGTGACAAAGGGACAGTCCCGCATGTCACATCAAAAAGAAAGGCGCGCCGGGGATGGATTCCCTGGCGAGCCTTTTGCGTCGGTGCCGATGTTGTTTTGTGCCGCTCGCGTTCCTAGCGCTCGTCCACGAGCTTGGCGACGAGGGCCTTGAGCTCGGCCACCTCTCGCTCGAGTTCTTTGACGCGGCGGGCATTCTCGGTGATACCCTGGCGGTTGAGGGCGGACTGCTCGGCGGCGTCATCGGGCATGTACTCGCGATGCTGCTTGGCGTCGAAACTCTCCTCGAACACACGGCAGCCGTTGCGCTTGATGATGCGTCCCGGCACGCCCACGACGGTGCAGTTGTCGGGCACGTCCTTGACGACAACCGAGTTGCCGCCGATTTTGACGTTGTTGCCGATGCGGATGTTGCCGAGCACCTTGGCGCCCGTGCCCACGGTGACGTTATCGCCGAGCGTTGGGTGGCGTTTGCCGGTCTCGTTGCCGGTACCGCCGAGCGTGACGCCCTGGTAGAGTACGCAGTTGTCGCCCACAATGGTGGTCTCGCCGATGACGACGCCCATGGCGTGGTCGATAAAGAAGTGCTTGCCAATTTGCGCGGCGGGATGAATCTCGACGCCGGTGATATGACGGGTGAGCTGCGAGAGCACGCGGGCGAGCGAGCGATGGCCGTGCTCCCAGAGCCAGTGCTCGGGTACGTGGCTCCACTTGGCATGCAGACCGGGATAAGAAAGAAAGATAACCAGACCGTTTTGCGCGGCGGGGTCCTGCGCCTGGACGGTCTTGATGTCCTCGCGAATGGTATTGATAAAGCTCACCGGCCGCCCTCCCTTAGCGCCAAGGCAATGCGATTCAATAAAGTATAGCGATTCGCTAGGGATTAGGAAGAACAATCTTGGCGGCATTGCGCAACAGGTGTCAGTTATGCAAACTTGCTGGTAATGGAGTCATGCTTTTGTGGGGTTGCGCACGAGGGGGCGCTGCGACCGTATACTGGTCAACTTGGACGTATCCGCGCCCACAACTGAGAGGTTTTACTTCATGGGTTTCATCAATTTTATCGCCGAGCTGCTCAAAGACCCGCGCACTGCGATCGCCAGTTGGATCGCCGCCGGCCCGCTTATGGCCTACGGCTGCGTGTTCCTGATCATCTTTATCGAGACGGGCGTGGTATTCTTCCCGTTCCTTCCCGGCGATTCGCTGCTGTTTGCCTCGGGCTTCTTTGCCCACAACGGCGGCTTTAATATCGTGGCCCTGCTGGCCGTCGCATGGGCGGCTGCCATTTTGGGTGATCAGTGCAACTTTATGATCGGTCACTTCTTTGGCAAAAAGATCATCGCTTCGGGTAAGGTCAAGGCCATGACGCCCGAGCGCATCAAAAAGTCCGAGGACTTCTTGGACAAGTGGGGCCACCTGGCCATCTTCCTGGGTCGCTTCTTCCCGTTTATCCGCACCTTTGTGCCCTTTATTGCCGGTATGGGTGGCATGCACTGGCGCAACTTTGTCATCTTCAACGTGCTGGGCGGCATTACCTGGTCAACGCTCTTTACGCTGCTGGGCTACTTCTTTGGCGGCATTCCCTTTGTGCAGGAGCACTTTGAGCTGCTAATCGTTGGCATCGTTGCCGTGTCGATTATCCCGACCGTGGTCGGTCTGGTTAAGGCTAAGCTGGGCAAAAAGAACGCCGTATAGTATCCGTACGCTAAAACCTACACGGTAACAGTTGCGCTGCATTATCCAAAACAAAACGGGATCCGTCGCTTGAAGTCGACGGATCCCGTTTGCGTTTGAGGGGAAGTGGGCGCGCGATGCGCTTGGCAGCAAGTGTCGCGCAGCGACTTAATCAACTGGAATCGGCGGTGGGGTGGAGCCGTTATTGAAAAGCGCCGCAATCGCGGGAACGGTTTTTGCGGGCATCCAGTTTGCCATGCCTTCTTGCCAAACGAGAGATTCGGGAGCAAGCGATTTTGAGGCAACCATGGAACTCAGCGTGATGAGGTCGAACGGTCCGGTTGCCGCGCCGTTGATGGCAACGTAAAAACGATCTTGCCGCGGAATGGGCGGAGGAACGGGGGGACCAGAGATTTCCGCCGGAGCGTTGCCCATCATGTTGTCCATCGCGCCGGCGATGTTGCGACCGACGGAACCGCCAATGGCCATGCCCGCAGCGATCCCGGCCATGTCCATGCCGCCGATACCACCGCCGCTGAGTCCGATGCCCGCAGCTCCGTTTTCACCCATATGGCCGAGCGCTTCTGCGCCGGCGACGCCAACGGTGGTTTGCGCTTCCACCTGATAGGCGGGGAAGTTAGCAGTCTGAGTCTGCTTGTGGACGCGATATTGTCCTTCCTCGCGCTCAATACGCAGACGTTCCTGCAGGTTTTCCATCTGAACGCGCTGCATGTCGTGGATGTTCTTGATATTGGCTTCGGTTTGGGCCTGAACGGTGGCTTCGGTTACATCGCGTGTTACCGCCATGAGACGAGCGTAGCCGTCGCTCTCTTCGTCCACGTCGATGGCGGCGATGTCTAAAGACGAAAGCTCTATGCCAAAGACCTTGTGTAGTTGCGGAGAAAGGTCATCGTTGGCAAGTTTCGAGAGGTCGTCGGTGCGGCCAGCGAGCTGTAAAAGAGGAATCCCGAGTTTTGAAGGCATATTGGCGACAAGAGATTTAACTCTGCGCGAGACCGCATCGCGAACCTGACTTTGAAAGTCTTCGAGCGTGAATTCATCAAGACGGTGGAGCTCGATGAATTCACGGTAGTCGGCGATTTTGAAAGTAAGGGTCCCTCGCACGGCAACGGGTACTCCAAAATCAGGGAATCGCTGGTCGAACACATCGAAGTAGCGCACGGCAAAACGTGATTGAACAACCTTGGCAAGATTGATGAAGTAAACCTCTGCCTGAAACGGTGTGCCACCGCCATATGCCGCCGCAACAAAGCTCGCGATGATGGGCAGGTTGGAGGTGTTGAGCGCCTCATCAAAAGGTCCCTCGATGAACTCTTGGATCGCGTCTTGTCCCTTGCGACGGCAGATGAAAACGGCAACAGAACCCTCGCGCACACGGAGCGATGATCCCCAGCGGATTGCGTTTTCACGGCGCACATTGTTTGCGGGTCGCCATTTCCAGATGAGATAGTCCTTCTCATCACAGCGGATTTCATCCATCAAGCCGGCGTGATTTTGATTAGCCATGATTTACTCCCCTGAACAAGCGGACATGATGCCTAAGAATCCGAAGAGGGCTGCCATAATCAATCCATATGCAATCCAGGGACCCCAAGCGCGAAGCCTAGAGATAATCGTTCTTCTTTGAATGCCCGCCTTGAGGTCTATGAGTAACGCGAACTCGTCGCGGTCACCAAAGAGATGCTCCGCTTTCGCGTATGCCTGATCAAATTTGGAGTGCCATGCTTCGGCAAGCGCATCCTCTGCAGCGATGCGGTCGTTGCCAAGTTTTGGGGGAGCGATACAGTTGCCGCTCGCCATGGCGGCGAACTCAATAAGGTCATCCTTGCTGTTGGGAATGGGCCAGCTCCGAATCAGGCTGATCTTCCGTTCATCGGTTGCCGAGATGGTGTCGTTTTCGTCCTTCTGGCGTTTTTGAGGCCGCTTGCTCTCGATTAGGTCGAGCTTTTGCGAAAGCAGTGCAATCGAGCCGTCTGCCACATCGCGGATTCCGAAGCCGCATGAGGGACAGATGACCGCATTCTTGTCGACTATCTCGCCGCAAGCGGGGCAGCGCGTAATAGCGGATTTTGGTTTCGTTTCTTTTGTAGGGGACTCGCTCTCCTCGGCGGGCGCTCGCGAGAAAACGGGTTCGAAAGGTGCCGCGGCCGCATTGATACGCTTTCCGCAGTTTCCGCAAAAGACATCGCCATCAACGAGTTTTGTCCCGCAGTTTGGGCAGTAGGCCATTATTAACTCCTTAACGCGCCGACATCGAGACGGGGTCCAGGTGAAGCAGACACGTCGATGCGTTGTAATCCTTAACTATTGCCTTGATGTGTACGTTTGTGCCGGTGCGGATTTCATCGAGACTGTCGTCAAATCCCATGTCAAAGGTATTGACGTTTTCGTACTGCATTTCGGGACCTTGAGCATGGTTGGGGTCATAGTCGCCGGCGTTGATCAAAACATCCCAGCGCGTGTTGTAGTTAGCGTGCGGGGCGAGGTAGGCGATATTGCCGTCAAACTCAATAGTCTTGCCCGCATACTTGGACACAAACCAGCTCGCGTCCATGTCGCTGGAGGAGAGCAGCGTCGCAAGATCGGGGCAATTGGCCGTTGTCAGCACGACATCTTGTTCGGAAGCGGGCTGTGCGGCTTCGTCATTTTGTTCGGGAGAGTCAGTATCCCCCGTTTCTGCTTCTTCGGTCTCCTTCTTTTCGGTCGGCTCGCTGTCCGTTTCCTTTTTCTCTTTCTTCTTTTCGGTTGCCTGTGATGGGGCCTCCGTGCTGTCGCCGCTACCGGTTGAGGACTTTACTTTTAGGCTAATTTCAATCTGGTCATGTTTTGGATATACGGTGCAGCTGACTTTTTCGTTCTGATCGACCTTGAATGTTTTTCTTCCGTCGACGCTTGAGTCGTCCTCTTTCTGGACCCTAAGTGTGTGTTGTCCCTTGTCGAGCGTGAGGTCCCATGAATCTTCGGCTCCGTGGTCGAGGGTCCCGACTTTTTCTGAATCAACGTAGATGGCAAGGTCGTAGCGAGAGAAGAGGAGATTCTCGCTGCAATCTACGGAAAGATGGACTGGATAGCTTGGGGCATCTTGAACGGGTTCGCTGGTTTTCTTTGAGCCATTTGCACCGAGCACGATCGCTGCAACTGTAACGATGACAACTATTGCTATGCCGATGCCGGCTATTCCAAGGATTCGCCAAGGGTGTTGGGGTGCGTGGTTTGCCCTGAGTTTTTTCTGAGCTTGTGATATCGAGGCCGAGGATTTGCGGGCGATGGAATCAAAAACATTTGAGGTGCCTTTGCTGTGGGTTGTTTTTGATGGCTGCACCTCAAAGGCTTCATCGAGCCCGGCGGCATCCCGATATTCGGACGGAGAATCATTCGCCGTAGAGTTCACTTCCTGTTTGCCAACGGCGCTTGTTGTTGCGTCATCAAGGGCGTCTTTTGCGCGGCTAGCGAGTTCGCCCACGGCGCCGGCCGCGATGGCTCCGGCCTTTGCTGCTAGGCCGCCAAGCGCGTCTGCGGCCGTTGCTAGGCTGTCAGACAGCTTGTCTGCGGCGGCATTGTCCGTAGAATTGTGGGGAATCGGAGGGATATTGCTTGCCTCACCAGAGGGAGTGTTGTCGGGGACGGGCTCGATGGGGTCGGTTCGGCGGGTTTCTGGAGTGTACCTGACGATATCTATCTCTGAACCGCATTTGGGACAAAAATGCAGGCCGGGGCGTAACTCATTTCCGCATTTTGGGCAAAAAGCCATATCTGCCTTCCATGAAAATCGTATGGTCGCGTTCGCCAGCTCGTCGGATATAACTCACGCTTAGGAAGGGAAACGACTCGGAAGAATCGAAAGGGTTTAGGGCGTTGGGGCGCCTTGGGGCCCTGTTCCGCTTTTGGCGATCATTTGGCAGCGCTGGTCATTTTATTGTGTGGCTACGAGGGCTGTGATTCCTCAGTTGCCAACTGAATCGGAGATGCTGTCGGCGAACGGCGCCCCGGACCTTACCACTGGGCTGCGTAAATATCGCAGCTTGCGTGCGTGGGCGGATTGTTGACGTCGATCGAAACAGGGACCGTCGAGCCGACGGTGGGGCAGTCGACAAAGTTGTTATAGCCGGCAACGATGTTGCCCTGCTTATCGCGCAGGATAGCCGATAGGAACACTTGGGTCTTATCAAAATCGCTCGGGGCGCTTTGGAGTTTGAGCTTTGCCAAGAATGACTGCATGCCGTCTGCCCCAGCGGATTCGGTGCTATCGAAAATTTCGTACACCGGTGCTTCGGTGGCGGTGGCAAGCGCAACGCCGCTGGGTGTGACGGTTTCGAACTCAACGCGCGCGGGAGCGGTGCCATTCCCCGTCTGATCGCCAAAGTAGACGGTCTGGCCGGGCTCGATGGCGCTGTAGGTTTTCTCATCCGTAAAGACTAGGTTGTCGTCCGCGTCGTATCCGTAGACCTTAATGGTGGGAAATGAGATAGCGGCAGGGCCGTCGGAGTTTTTAAGGCCGATGCCAAAGTGGACGTACCCGTGCCCATCAACCGACCAACCTGATTCCGCGATCGAGAGCTCGGCGGACAAGTGGCTGGTACCGCTTGTTGAATTTGCTTTTTTGGATGTCGAAACGCCGTCAGACTGGCTGGCTTGCGATGAGGACGTGGGCCCGTTGTCGTTTTCTCGGCCGGCGCGGAACGTCGAGATGGCAATCGCACCGCCAGCTAGCAAACCGGCGAGCACTGCGGTGATGAGTATCAGTTTTAGAAGAAGACTGCCGAGGACCTGAACCCCGGTTTTCTCCGGATTATGCTTCGGATCGTGCGCCCTTGCCGCCGCTTTGACCTTGTCGGCTTGCTGGTTTGCGCCAGAAGATGTCCCATCGTCTTTTGGTTGGGACGAGCCGGAGAGCGCCCCTGCCATCTCTGCCGCAGACTGGAATCGCGCGCTTGGCTCAAACGAGCAGGCACGCGTGATGGCATGGACGAGTGTCGCGGGTGCATTATCAAGATTCTTCTTAAGAATCTGCTCGTAAGCCTCGTCATCAGGACGGACGCCCGTAAGCGCAAAGCCGAGAATGCGTCCGATGGAGTAGACATCACTTCGTGCATCGGTCTGGGCAAAGCCGTATTGTTCGGGCGAGGCAAAGCCCCAGGTTCCGAGGGAGGTCGTGTCCTTGCTCGCCCCTTCGACGCGCATGCGGGCGATGCCAAGGTCGATAAGATGCGCTCCGTCCGCAGCCATCACAATATTGTTGGGGGAAATGTCACGGTGGACGATACCGTGTCTGTGGAGCTCCTCGGCCGCCTCGCAAAGCTCGATGCCAAGCGATGTTGCCTCTTCCGGCGTCAACGGCCCATCGGTTTCGATAACTTTGGAAAGCGACCGACCCGGCACAAAGTCGTAGACGACAACATAGTGCTCGGGTAGTTCGTAGGTCGCCTCGACGCGGGGAAGGCGGGGCGAGTTGCATTCTGTGAGTGCCGACCATACATTGCGGCGGGCAAGCTCCTGTCGAATCTTCTTTCGCACGAAGGGACCGGCTCCGTCAATCGTGACGAGTTCGGTAATGCCGTCTTCGCCGCGCGCGAGCACCTGCTCGACGCGATAGGTGTCGTCAAGGCTCATGGCATGCATGAGCTGGTTGTCGTTCAAGCCGTCCTCCCTTCATGGTAGCTGGGCAAATGCCCCAAGAATGATATGACAACGATTGTTCTGTTTGTTCAGTTGGCAACTGAATCGCGTATGGAGAGGATGGCGTTGCGGGACTCGCGCGGACATGGGCGTTTATTTGAGTGGGTTGGTTCCCAAAAGCGTTTTTTCGCCCAAGCGGTAAAGCTCGTCATCGGTGCAAGCGCGACTCATGCCGCGTTCGATGCACCAGATGACGATGGCGTCGCGGCGATCCTTGCACCAAAGCTCGGCGACGCTGTCGAGTCTCAGAAGGCGCTGCGTCTCTCGAAGCGTGCAGCCGATGCCGAGCGCCAACATGATGGCGTGGTCGCGGCCGGGGCGGCTTTTGCCGGCAAAGATGTCGTACACAACGGTCGGGTTAAGGCCCGAGTTGCGTGCGACGTCCGAGCGCTTGATGCAGCGCTCGTCGATGAGGCAGCGCAAGTACGAGGGAAGCGTTTGGTCGACGGTTTCGCCTTCGTCAAGATAGGCGTCGATGCTCGAACTGGCCAACAGCCGCTTGAGCAGGTCTTCCGTCAAGTGTTCGCGTTTGTTCTGAGTTGCCAAGGGGGCTCCAATCATCGTCTCGACTTTAGAGTATATCGATAGGGCGGTCGCGGGGCGCATGGGGCGAGTGGAGGCCGCGGCTTGGAGGATGCCAATTTACCCCGGGGAATTCCGAAGCAAATGAAAATACTTTAGTTAGTTAAAGAAAAACGTTTTATCCGACGCGCGTGCGGAGTACAATCTCGTGCATGCGAATCGACGCGCCATCGGCTTTGATGTTGCCCGCGTGTCCTGCCCGGCTCTACGCTCCGGGCGTGTGACGTTGCGACGCGGCCGGCTTCGGTCCTTGCGTGCGGGTTCGCGAGTATGCAACCGTGTATGTAAGGAGCGACATATGACTGTCGAGAAGAAGGATATCGATTGGGGTAGCCTCGGCTTTGGCTACATGAAGACCGATTACAGCTACGAGGCTCATTGGAAGGATGGCGAGTGGGACGAGGGCGGCCTGACTACCGACCACACCCTGCATGTCTCCGAGTGCGGTGGCATCTTCCATTACTGCCAGGAGGTCTTTGAGGGCCTGAAGGCTTACACCGCCGAGGACGGCAGCATCGTCTGCTTCCGCCCCGACATGAACGCCGAGCGTATGTACAACTCCGCCGAGCGCCTGGAGATGCCCCCGTTCCCCAAGGACAAGTTTGTCGAGGCCGTCAAGCAGGTTGTCGCTGCCAACGCCGCATGGGTTCCGCCCTTCGGCTCCGGCGCAACCCTGTATGTGCGTCCGTTTATGATCGGCTCCGGTGACGTGATCGGCGTGGCTCCCGCTCCTGAGTACACGTTCCGCATTCTCGTGACCCCGGTCGGTCCGTACTTCAAGGGTGGCCTCAAGCCCGTCAAGCTGCGCGTTTCCGAGTACGACCGCGCCGCACCGCACGGCACTGGCAACATCAAGGCCGGCCTCAACTACGCCATGTCCCTCAAGCCCACGATGGAGGCTCACCGCGAGGGCTATGCCGAGAACCTGTATCTCGACTCCGAGTCCCGCACCTACGTCGAGGAGACCGGTGGCGCCAACGTCCTGTTCGTGAAGGAGGACGGCACCCTCGTCGTTCCGCAGTCGCACACCGACTCCATCCTGCCCTCCATCACCCGTCGTTCGCTCGTTCAGGTCGCTGAGGACTTGGGCATGACCGTCGACCAGCGTCCCGTCGAGTGGGCCGAGGTCAAGGCCGGCACCTTTGTTGAGTGCGGCCTGTGCGGCACCGCTGCTGTCATCTCCCCGGTCGGCGAGATCGACAACAAGGTCTACGGCGCCGACGAGACCGTGACCTTCCCGGCTGGCTACACCGAGATCGGCCCCGTAATGAAGAAGCTCCGCGAGACCCTGACCGGCATCCAGTCTGGTGCCGTTGAGGATAAGCACAACTGGGTCTACGTCGTCGCGTAATCTGCTTTTACCTGTCCGGCCCGAGGGCAACCTTCCTTTCCGGCGCGTCCTCGGACATGAAAGAACCCCCGCTGCGCACTTCGTGCGGCGGGGG
>CABTZM010000023.1 GCA_902489295.1 uncultured Collinsella sp. | reverse complement strand
GTCAAAGTGAATCCCTCACTTCCACTAAAGTTGTATCATACGTTGATAACGTATATTTGAACTGATCTAATTCAACCATAGCTTCACCCACTTTCTTACTTTATTCTGGCTTACGCCTTACAGTTTCCTATTCTACATGATAGAAGGAATTTTAGCAAGGGCAGGAGCTGGAGAAGAGGCGGCAGGGAAAGAGGCGGCGTGGGAAAAAGCCGCGGAAAGAAAAGCGGCGGGCAGAAAAGACCGGGAAAGAAAAGCGGCGGGGAAAAAAAAGGGGGGGGAATACTCTTTTGGTTAGTGCCCCCTTTTTTGATGAAAAATTTGTCTTCCGGCCCGCCGCGCAGCGTCAACCAAGCTACAGGCCGAGCATAGGCTCCAAGACGAAGAAGTACGCAAGCACCACGATGCCCAGAATGATGCGGTAGACGCCGAAGCACTTGAAGTCGTGACGGCGGACGAAGCCCATGAGCCACTTAATGGCGATGAGCGAAACCACAAAGGCCACAACGCAGCCCACGCCCAGGATGGCGATCTCGTTGGCGCCAAAGGTACCGCCCTTGATGAAGTACTTGACCAGCTTGAGCGCACTCGCGCCAAACATGACGGGAATGGCCAGGAAGAACGTAAACTTGGACGCCACCGAACGCGTGCAGCCCAAAAGCAGGCCGCCGATGATGGTGGAACCGGAGCGAGACGTTCCAGGCACCAGCGAAAGCACCTGGAAGCAGCCGATACCCAGCGCAGTCTTCCAGCTCAGGTCCTCGAGCGTGGTGATGGAACCAAAGTCCAGATCCTCGTCATCACCCTCATCCTCAGCGGTAGCCGCGGCGGGCGCCGCAAAGTGCGCACCGGCGGGACGTCCACCCGACACCACAGCACGCGAACCAAACGAACCGGCAACGGCCATTTCCTCGCGCTTGCTCGCGCGCCAGTTCTCGATCACGATAAACAGCACGCCGTACACAATGAGCGCCAGCGCCACGACTGGAGCATTGTAGAAATGCTCCTCCATCCAGTCGTTGAGCGGCAGGCCGATCGCCGCGGCGGGAATGCAGCCGAGCACAATCTTGCCCCACAGCACCCAGGTGTCGCGACGGCCCTCCTTGCCCTTGCTGGGCGAGAACGGATTGAGCTCATGGAAGAACAGCACACAGACGGCCAGAATGGCGCCGAGCTGAATCACGACCAGGAACATATTCCAGAACGTCTCGCTCACGTTCATCTTGACGAACTCGTCCACCAAGATCATGTGACCGGTCGACGAAACAGGCAGCCATTCGGTGATGCCCTCGACCAGGCCCATGAAGGCAGATTTTAGAAGCTCGATAATATCCAAAGGGACCCCCTCGTTAGACACCCGCCGATATTGTTCTGCGGACGGTGCGGGCGATGTCCCATTATCAACCGTTGGCGGCGCGCCTGCGCCTACCCTTACCAAAAAACTCGCCCGTTCACAGAATTGCGAGCGGTCAAACCCAAATCCTTGGGTATAACTGCAACAAGATAAAGTGTCCGGCGGCCGACGCGCCCGCGCCCGCCCGATGCACGAGCCCCGCGCCCGTGCGATAGACCAAGGAGGAAACCATGAACGAGGGCTACACCAAGGTATTTGTTTCACTCGACGGTACTGAGCAGCAGGATTTTGTGCTCGCACGCGCCATCAAGGTCGCCGCGAACAACGGCGCCAAGCTAATCATCGGCCACGTTATCGATTCCACGGCGCTCGAGAGCGCCGGTTCCTATCCGGTCGATCTGGTCAACGGCCTAGAGGAGGCATTTAAGAACTCCATCGCCAAGCAGCTCGAAGAGGCCAAGGCCAATCCCGATATTCCCGAGGTCGAGGTCATGATTCGCGCCGGCCGCATTCGCGAGACGCTCAAGGACGAGATGCTCGACGTGGTTAAGCCCGACCTGGTGCTCTGCGGCGCCCGCGGCCTGTCCTCGATCAAGTATGCGCTGCTGGGTTCGATTTCGACGTTCCTGCTGCGCAACACGGACTGCGACATCTTGGTCGTGAAGTAGGTTCCTTCCCGCCGGCGCAAGGCCTGCGGGGTTATCACGCCGACGTCCTCGCCGCTTCGCGGCTGCGGGATGTCGGCTTAGATAACCCCTCCCGGCCTTGCGCCTTCGTCACCGCACCTCAGCGAGTTGGCTGATAAAAGATGGCGTACCGCCCCGTTTGGGGCGGCACGTTTTTGTTTGGGCTGCACGTTTTTGTTTGGGTGGGCGTCTGCCGCGTGCGTTACTCGAAATATTGAAACTTATTCGTTGAAAACGCGAATGTTACGACGAAGCCTTCGCCGGGCTCGGATGCCGCGGTGACGTCGATGCCCATCTTGGAGCACAGGCGCGCCACCAGGTAGAGGCCGATGCCCGTTGCGCGCTTGGTGGTGCGGCCGTTGTCGCCGGTAAAACCTTTCTCGAACACGCGCGGCAGGTCGGCCGCGCTCACGCCGCAGCCGTTGTCCGCGACGGTAAGCTCGATGCGTTCGCTCGCCAGGCCCTCGTCCAGCAACGCGCCCGAAAACACGATCTTTGCGCCGTCCTCGCGCGCATATTTGATGCTGTTCTGAATAAGCTGGCCTAGAATAAACTCGAGCCACTTCTCGTCGGTAAAGACCTCAAAGTCGAGGTTCTCGCACACCGGAGCCACGTGCGCCGCGATAAGTTCGCGCGCGTTGGCTTTAATCGCGCCCGTCACCAGGGCCTTAAGATTCCAGCGGCGAATCAGGTAGTCGCGCTCCACGACTTCCGAGCGCGCATAGTACAGTGCCTGGTCGATATAGCGCTCAACGCGAGCCAGTTCGCGACCCAGGTCATCCACACGCGACAGGTCGTCTTCGCTGCCGTCCAGGTTTTCAAGAATCAGATGGGCCGCCGCCAGGGGCAACTTGGCCTCGTGGACCCAGCTTTCGATATAGTCGCGATAGTCGTCGGTTTGACGTCGCCCTTCCGCTACCTCATCGCAAGCCGCCTTGCCCACGCGGCGCAGGACTTCGTATTCGAGCTCGCCCTCGGCATAGGTCGGACACTGCACCATCTCCTGCACCCACGCAGGGCTTTCCAGCTCCTCGGCCGCGCGCTCCAGCTGACGCAAAAATCGACGACGGCGCGCGTACTCGATCACGATGCCGAGCATGCCAAAGATAAAGGACACGCCGACCGCCACGACCACGATGGAAGCGGGGGCCCCGGCGACCGTCAGCACAAAGCAACTCAACAGCACGCCGCACGTCCACACGGCGACGGGAAGCAGCGCATCTTTAAAGAACTTGGCAAACGACATAACCGACACCTAGACCGAGTAGCCCTGACCGCGATGCGTGGTCAGATACCCCTTGACGCCGATTTTTTCGAGCGTGGTGCGCAGACGGTTGATGTTGACAGTGAGCGTGTTGTCGTCCACAAAGGCATCGGAGTCCCACAGGTCCTGCATGATGGCCGAGCGCGAGACGATCTTGCCCGCGCGGCTCAGGAGCAGCGAGAGAATGCGCAGCTCATTTTTGGTGAGCTCGGTGCTGTCGCCGGTCGCCGTGTTGGTGACCATAGAACGGGCGAGATCGAGCTCCAGCCCCTTGTGGACAAGCGTGCTGCGCTCGCCCGCCGCCGCGGTGCGACGCAGCAAGGCATTGATGCGCGCCACGAGCACGCGCGCGCTATAGGGCTTGGGAACGAAGTCGTCCGCGCCGAGCGTCATGGCCATGACCTCGTCGATCTCGGTCGTGCGCGACGTGAGGACGATGATGGGAACCTCGGATTCGTGGCGGACTTCGTGGCAGATATGCTGGCCGTCTTTGACGGGAAGCGTCAGGTCGAGCAGTACCAAGTCGGGTGCAGCGGCCAGGATGTCACGCGAGACATGCTCGAACGACTCGCAGGCCTCGACCTCAAAACCGGCACGGGCAAGGATATCGGCAAGCTCGCGACGAATGGGCTCGTCGTCCTCAACGATATAGATTAGCGCCATGGATTCCGCTCCCCTCTTGGTTGTCTTGCCACCATTATGGCTGCGAAACTGCAGGTGTGCACCGCGCGCGGTGCCAAGGTGACAGAACTGTTCGCGGGCGGGGGCGTTTTGTCCGCCTCACACTCGCAGCGGTGGCGGGGACCAAAATGATTCTTTAATCCCCGTCCCAGAATAATCATTTAGCGACGGGCGCGGAGCTTTTCGTAGCCGTCGGCGAAGAAGGCGACCGTGGCGGCGTCCGCCTCGGCGGCATCGGTATCGTCGGCGGGGACCACGCCGTGCTCGTCGCTCACCAGGAACAGCGCGCCCTTGAGCTGAGCGGGGATGTCTACGCGCGCGACCGGGATGTCCTTGGTCTGGGCCAGCTGTTCGATGAGCGTCGCCGTGCCGCACAGGCACTCGTCCGCCGGCGCCACAAAGGCCAGCTCGCCGTCGTTGACGGCAGCAAGCAGCTCGGGCGCCACGCCGGTTTCGTCGGCCTCGGAACGGGCCTCGGCAGAGCGGGCACGCAGCGCCTTGGCTGACGTATCGGCGAGCGGCTCGTACTCCCCCACTGTCATGGCGGCGTTGCCGTTGATGTCGATCACCAGCATGAGCACGCCGTCGTGCGCAGTATAGTCGCCCTCGGCTAGCGACCACTCAACGTGCTGCTTGGCCCAGCTGAGCATGTTATGGGTAAGCGGCTCGCCCTGCACCAGACGCTCGGACAGTGCACGGATGTGGCGGTTGAGCATGGGCACCTTTTTATTGGACATGCGCCAACGGCAGACAAGCGCGGGCTTGTCGAGCGTGAACTTCTCGACCGCCTCCTGATTGGCGCAAAAGTCCTCGTACGCACGCTGATCCTCGGCATTGCCAAACAGCTCGGCATCATCAATCTGGGGCATGGTCATACCTTTCGTGTTAGTCATTCCGTCCTCTTATACCAAAAAGACGGCCCTCCAAACGGAGCAGCCGTCTTTTGCAGAGATTATTTTGTCCCAGGGCGGAACTTAGTGCCTAAAATGCCTGGCTCCGGTGAAGACCATCGCAATACCATGCTCGTTGCAGGCCTGGATGCTCTCGTCGTCGCGCTTGGAGCCACCGGGCTGGATGATGCAGGTCACACCGTGCGCGGCGAGCACGTCAACATTGTCGCGGAACGGGAAGAACGCGTCGCTTGCACAGGCAAAGCCGCCCTTCTCCACGCCCTCGCGCTCGCAGAAGTCCTCGGCGCGCTCGCAGGCAAGCAGCGCAGAGTCAACGCGGTTAGGCTGACCCGGGCCCATGCCAATGCCGGCCTTGCCCTTGGAAACCAAGATGGCGTTGGACTTAACGCCCTTGCAGACCTTCCAGGCAAACTCGAGCTCGGCCATCTCGGCGTCGGTGGGCTTGCGGTCGGTGGGGAACGTAAAGGTCGCGGGATCCTCGGTCACGTGGTCGACTTCCTGCACCAGCATGCCGCCGTCGATGGAGCGCAGCTCCACCTGGGCGCCGTGGTCCACGCCGCCGGTGGCCAGCACGCGCAGGTTGGGGCGCTTGGCCATGCGCTCGAGCGCCTCGGCAGTGTAGCTCGGGGCGATGATGACCTCGACGAACTGTTTGTTCTGATCGGCAAAGTGCTCGACCAGCTCATAGGGAACCTCGCGGTTGCAGGCGATGATGCCGCCAAAGGCACTCTTGGGATCGCAGGCGAAGGCGCGGTCGTAGGCAGCCGTGATGTCCTCGGCAACGGCAGAACCGCAGGGGTTCTGGTGCTTGAGGATCACGCAGGCCGGCTCGTCGAACTCGCGGACCAGGTTCCAAGCGGCATCGGCATCCAGATAGTTGTTGTAGCTGAGCGGCTTGCCCTGGATCTGCTCGGAGCCAACGAGCGGGAACTGCGAGCTCGCGGTGTTCTCGCAGCCCTCGGCAAAACGATAGACCGTGGCCTTCTGCTGTGGGTTCTCGCCATAGCGCAGGTCGTCGACCTTTTCCAGCGAAATCTCGAGCTTGGCAGAGGTGTCCGCCACGTCGCTTGCCTGGGCGGCAAGCCAACGGGAGATAGCCGTATCGTAGGCGGCGGTAGTCTGGTAGACCTTCACCTGCAGGCGACGACGGGTGGCAAGCGTGGTGCAGCCGCCGGTCTCGCGCATCTCGGCAAGGACAGCGTCGTAGTCGGCCGGGTCAGAGATGACGGTAACGCTCGCAGCGTTCTTAGCGGCGGAGCGCAGCATGGAGGGACCGCCAATGTCGATGTGCTCGATGGCGTCCGCAAAGGTGACCTCGGGGTTGGCGACGGTCTTCTCGAACTCGTACAGGTTGACGACGACCAAGTCGATCAGCTTAATGCCGTGCTGAGCGGCCTCCTGCATGTGCTGCTCGGAATCGCGGCGGGCCAGCAGCGCGCCGTGAACCTTGGGGTGCAGGGTCTTAACGCGGCCGTCCATCATCTCGGGATAGCCCGTGAACTCCTCGATGGGGGTTACGGGAACGCCCGCGTCCTCGATGGCACGAGCCGTGCCGCCCGTAGAGATGATCTCGACGCCAAAGTCATCGACCAGCGTCCGTGCGAAATCGACGACACCCGTTTTATCGGTAACCGAGATCAACGCGCGTGCGATCTTCACATCAGATCCCATGCAGTCCTCCTGTCTGGTACGCCGCCGTGCTCTGTGAGTCGGTGATACGTCGATCTGCAGCGCTCGCGCAGCGGCATTGAAAATACTGATTCAATGTAGCGCATCGAGCGCATCGATGCACCCCGCAACGGGCGCATGTGCAGAAAAAGTTTGCGCGCGGAGGGGATGGGCACGGTGAGTTCATGGAACACAGGGGCACCATAATTAGATGCCAATAGCGTGGTAGAACTGTGCTCGATATGCATCCGCAAAAGAAAGAGGCACCATGGTCTCGCGGGTTCTCTACCGACCGTTTGATACCGAAGACTTCGACGCCATCGCGCTGATTCTGCAGCAGCTTTGGCATAACAATTCGGATAACGATGAGTACAACCGCCTTGAGGCCGCGTGCGACCTCGCCTATTGCCTTTCGTCATCGACGTTTTCGCAGGTTGCCGTAATCGACGGTCAGGCGCGTGGCATTTCGCTCGCGCGTGCGGGACAGAGCTCCGGCGCCACCGTTAAGGAACATTGGATGGATACCGAACGCGCGCTGCTATCGCAGATGCGTGAGCTGGAGCCTGATGCCTGCGCCGAGTATCTCTCGTTTGTGCGTGCAACCATCCGAACCAACAACCGCCTGCTCGAGAGCAGCCCGTTGCCGCACGACAACGAAGTCACGCTGCTCGCCGTCGATCCCGATGTCCACGGCCTGGGTGTAGGCTCAGTGTTGCTCGATGCCGCGGTCTCGTACCTGTCCTCGCGCGGGGCGACAAGGGCGCACCTGTACACCGACTCCAACTGCTCGTGGAAGTTCTACGAGTTGCACGGCTTTAAGCGCACGGCCACGCACCGCGCCAACCGCGAAGAGCGTCGTCACGACATGCCGCGCGAAAGCTTTCTCTACGAACTCGACCTAACAGCCTAGCCCAAGCAGCCACACCTAGTCATTTAAGAACGTCCCCAATGACTGATCCCCAACAACTAGTCATTTAAGTCTGTCCCCAATGAGTGGCCTAGGGGGTTTGTAGATAGCCGTGGTCAAAATACATCAAATATGAGTACTGTTACCTTTTTAGTAGCAGCGATTCGGGGCATTTTTGATGCTTATAGGCATGACGACCAGCTGCACGAGCTGACGTAACTCCCCAAATGTTCAATAAAATGGGCTCCTAACGAGGAGCACTCTCATTAGGAGCCCATTATTATGTGCAAACATATGTGACCAACGCAGCAACAGTACTCATATTTGGTATTTTTTGTCCACTGCCCCTTGTGCGAAGGTCCTCAGCGGAAAGTTTGACCCGTTTCGATGCACAAAAATGGGATGAATCTTCCCTGGCAACCGCCCAGAAAGATCCACCCCAAAGCAAGCGCTCGCTAGAACGTTCCGCCGCCGCCTCCGCCGACGCCGCCACCGCCGCCACCGGAAAAGCCGCCGCCGCTGCCGCCGCTCGAACTATCGGAACTCGAAGCCAGCTCGCGGATGGTCTCGTGGTACACATCGTTGAACGAATCGAGCGGGGACTCGTTGCCGTAGTGATGGTAATACCACCAGTAGCAGGGGTAGTTGTCGTAGAAATCGTCGCTGTTGCGCAGGTCCGCAGGCACGGCCTCGGCCAGCTGTCGCAGCACTTCTTTCGAAACGCCCAGGGCAACGCCCATCACCAGCAGTTTGTTCCACAAGATCAGGTCGCTGGGGACGGCCTCCTTCAGACGCGTAAAGTCCTCGAGCCAATGCTTGAGCGCCTTGCAGCGAGCCGCCACCTCGGCGCCCTCCGGCGTGTAACGGCGGAAGGTGCAGCTCAGGACAAAGCCCACGATCGTGACGGGAATCGAGATCATAGCGGCGCCGACGTTGGCGTCCGCAAAGTCGGTATAGATCAGAGAGCCCAGAATGCCAAAGACAATGATGATGCCGAGAACCAAGCCGGCAACCAGGGCGATGGTGCCGTCCGAGGCGATAAACTCGCGCGCCTCCAGCTTGCCCTTAACCGTGCTCTGATAGTCCTCGAGCTTGTCGCCAACAGATGTGGTGCGCTCGCTAGCGTACTCCTCCAGCTCGCTAAACGTGCGCGAACGGACTCCGTCCTTATCGGGCTTAACGCCGGCGAAGAAGACCTTGAGCACATCGCGATCGATGCCGTCCTTCTTGGCAGCCTTCCAGGCCTCGTCGGTCACTGTGATGCGATACGTCTGCTCCTCTTTTTCGCGACGGAGCAGACCCTTCTTCTTGGTCTCGGTCGCTTCTTCCAGCTTGATCACGCGGTCGTCGGTGAGCTTCATAAGCGTGGCGATATATGCCTGATCGGGCACGTCGTTCCAGCTCATGAGAGCTGCAAGCACAGCGGGATGGTCGGCCGAGGGCACATCGCGGAAGTACTCGTCCTGGAAGAGCGGCTTGGGCTTGGGCCTGCGCAGCTTAAGCATCACGATCACACCGGTATAGGCAACCGCCACGACAACACACACCACGGCAATCGCGCCGGCAACCGCACGCGCGTGCTCACGGCGAGCGTTGGCCTCGTCGGCCCATTCCTTCTCTTCGCTCAGGATCGTCGACATGCGCTTTTCGCCCGAGACGGCAAGCTGCGGCACCCAGTCGCTGGGGAAGGCGATGCGTGCCTCGGCGAATTCGCCCTCATGCACGCAGGGAATGGTATAGGTGACCATGGGCTCGTCCGCATCGAGCGACACGTCGCCCGTCAGTGGGCCGTGGCCCCATGCGCGGAAGCTATCGCCCTTGACGGCAGCCGTCCCGGCAGCGGCATTTGCAAAGTAGACTTCCATCTCGACGTCATCGGAGTCCGCAGACCAGCCGTCACCCACAAATTTCCAGTAGAGCTCGGCGGTATCGGCCCAGTTCATAACCGCACCGGTCATGGAATAACTCACGTAGTAGATTGCGCTGTCGCCGCTCTCGTGAGGGCTGAACACCTTAATCTTTACGCCGTCGTCGGACTGCTCCACCGTGTAAACGCCGTCGTCGCCTTTATTTGCGCTGTCGACCTTGTTAAACGCAGTGTCGTCTTCCTCGACGCTCAGCACATTGACGACCACCGAGCCGCCTTGCTGGTTAGAGCCTGTATTGATATCCCAATACACGCCGTTAATGTCATCGTCGAAATCGAACTGGCGTCCCTCGACAACGGTCAGCGAGCCATCGGCCTCAACCGTGGCACCGATATAGGTTTGGCTCATGGAGTAGCCGTCGGCGTGCGCGACGGCAGGCAGCAGCAACAACGCAAGCGCGACGAGTGCGCAGACGGAAGCGAACCGCGCAAACAGGCGGCGCTGCCGACAGGGCTGGGCAACGGGGGCGTTCATAGGCACATCCTTTGTCTGTGGTACCAGTAGCGTCATTGTCCCACGTTTGCGAGTTCATGTGACGAACATCTAGGTCAGCGGAGCGTCAAAACGGGACAAAAGTCACGCCCGCCGCCGGCACCTGGGGACGTTCCTTATCTGCCGGCAATCTGGGACACTCCTTGGCATAGCCCGCTCCGGCAATAGATACCACTTCATAGCTCCATCACAGGTGTAGCGGCTTTGTGTGGGCGCGGCATGCGCTGATTGAGCCGCCAGTTGAGGGGCATAAAGCAGTTGAGCGAAAACGGTTTGCCCCTTTGCCGTCCGCTTGAGGATCATGTCCCCCTTTTCCGCGGAAACCCCGGCAGTTGCGAAGAGCTGCCGGGGTTTCTGTCGTTTGAGGGCTAGATTGATTGACGACGATTAAGGCGCCGAGCCGGTGGTCCGGCACGCGCAACGTGTGGCCTCAGCAACTTGCAGGCCACGGCAGCGTCTCCCCCACCGCGCCCCGCGCTATACTCGTCCGCATGGACATCAACGCACGCAACATAGCAACAACCGCCGCCGACGCGCCAACGACGCCGGCCGCTCCCGCGCCCGTCGTGGGGCGCTTCGCCCCGTCGCCCTCGGGCCGTATGCACCTGGGCAACGTGTTCAGCTGCCTGTGCGCATGGCTTTCGGCCCGCAGCCAGGGCGGCAGCATCGTGTTACGCATTGAGGACCTGGACGATCGCTGCAAGCGCCCGGAACTTGCCGCCCAATTGATTGACGACCTGGCCTGGCTGGGGCTGGAGTGGGACGAAGGCCCCTACTACCAGCACGACCGCCTAGACCTGTACGAGAGCGCCTTGCGCCGGCTGAAAGACGCCGGCCTCACCTATCCCTGCTTTTGCACACGCGCCGAGCTCCACGCCGCGAGTGCACCGCACGCGAGCGACGGCACGCCCATCTACCGTGGCGCCTGCCGAAGTCTTTCGGCCGAGGAGGTGGCCCGCCGCAGCGCCCTGCGCGCCCCGGCCACACGTCTGCGCGTGCCCACCGTCGACGACCTCGCAGACGACGTGATCGAATTTGTGGATCGCACGTACGGCGCCCAATGCGAAGCACTCGCCACCGAGTGCGGCGACTTTTTGGTGCGCCGCAGCGACGGCGTGTTTGCCTATCAGCTAGCCGTGGTGGTCGACGACGCTGCCATGGGCGTCACCGAGGTCGTGCGCGGATGCGACCTGCTGGGGTCCACGCCGCGCCAGATCTATCTGCAGCACCTGTTGGGACTGCCCACGCCGCACTACGCACATATTCCGCTGCTCATGGCACCGGACGGCCGCCGCCTTTCCAAACGAGACCGCGATCTGGACCTGGGCGAACTCCGCGCCCGCTTTGGCACGCCCGAAGCGCTGCTGGGCTGGCTCGCCGGGCAAACGGGCATCGCGCCGGACACCACGCCGCGCTCTGCCGAGCGGCTGGTCGAGCACTTTAGCTGGGATGTTATCCGCAAGCACAGGGAGAACATCACCGTAACGGCTGAGTAATCAGGCACCCCACCCCTACGCAACATCCCAGGGCTGGAGTTCGTCGCCCAAGCGAACGATGCAGTCGTAGAGCACGGTATGACGCTCGGCCGGGTTGGCATCTCGATGAAAATGCCCGTAGTACCAGCGCCTGTAGTCCAAGCGGTCTTCCAGCTCATCGAAAAATGCCGTAAGCCGATCAACGGCAGGGCAATTCCAGCCGGGCCCCGGATAGAGCGTGGGCGAAAGCATGCGCGTGGAGCAGGTGTGGGTGATCACGTAGTCGACCTTCCAGCCCACGCCGTCGAGCTTTGTCCGTGCCTCCTCAAACTTGCGCTCGTCCGGCAGCTCCTGCGGCCACCAGCTGGAATACGGAATGCGGTATTCCTTGTCCACGCTCGTGGCGCCGCCCATGATAAAGACCGTTGAGCCGTCGAGTTCAAAAACCTCGCCGCGCGTCAGGCGCCGTATGGGCGAGGTGTCCGACAGGCGCTGTGTCAGTCCGCCGTGCCACAACTCCATGGGTCGCTCCGCCCAGTGGTCGAAACGTTCGTGGTTGCCGTCGACGAACAGCACGGTATAGGGGCGCGACTCCAGCCAAGCGATGTCGGCGCACTCCTCGGCAGAGAAATCCCACGGAAAGCCAAAGTCGCCGGCAATGATGAGATAGTCGTCGCTCGTCAGGCTTTCCCCAAGATCCCAATCGCGCAGCTTTTGCATGTCGAGGCCGCCGTGAATATCGCCCGTCACATAGACCGTCATCGGATCACCACTTCCCTGTAAGTCGCTAGCCCACATTCTGCACGATCACTAAGCCAACCGTTCCAGCCCTTCCATCCTTTAGGACCTACCCCTCGCTCTTCCATCCAAACGGGTCAAGCACCCAAAAAACCAGATCGAGCACGCCGCTGGTCATCATGGCACCGGCAAGGGCCATGCAAACATGCAGAGAACTGGCACTTCGGAGCACGTCAAATGGTCCCAGAACAGCCAGCAGCGCGACCGCCACGCCGGCCGCGCACAGCACAAGACACGGCCCTGCGTCCTTGACGCACTTCTTTGCAAGGTGCTTGGTGTTGCCACTCATCAATATCGAACTCCTTAGAGGGTCGTTTTTCAGATGCATGCCGCCACGACGGAGCATGGCGGCAGGGTAAGTGTCACATATCGTGCGGACATCAATGGAGAAACCGCCTGCTCGACCAACCCTTGACGCCGTTTTGCATCGGTACCCCATCCCCCGCTATCGGGCTCTATTACTTTTTCCGCGAAGTGAGCGTCTGTTTTTGGACCCCTGGAGCATCCGCATTTTTCAACGGCATAAACGCAGGATTCTGGCATCAAAACCGCAGAGAACGGCGCCCTCAAAGTGTCAATGCTTCGGGGGTCCGATTTTGCTCGTTCACTTCTCGGGAAAAGTATTAGACCTCGCCGCGGGCCACTAATAATGACCCCTCTATACACACCCAAAAACTCAT
Source organism: uncultured Collinsella sp. (assembly GCA_902489295.1). Lineage (GTDB taxonomy): Bacteria > Actinomycetota > Coriobacteriia > Coriobacteriales > Coriobacteriaceae > Collinsella. The sequence goes on along the minus strand of CABTZM010000023.1, from coordinate 4,591 downwards.
CCAACGTTAATCTTGGCTCAAGAATCGCTTAATCTATAACCTGCACTATAGAGTTCGACCAAGGGCGGGGCGGCGCCGCGCAACGCAGGCCGCCGAACGCAACGCTCGCGCCCGGGCAGATCGCCCGGCGTCGCGCCCATCGAACGAAAGGACAGGTCATGGACGACCTCGAAAAAGTTGAAACCATCCGCACCAAGTGCAACGTGAGCTACACCGATGCCAAAGCCGCGCTCGACGCCGCCGACGGCAACGTTTTGGACGCCATCATTTGGCTCGAGTCGCAAGGCAAGACCCAGACCACGTCGGCGCACGCCGCCACCGAGTCCGCGCCGGTCGACGAACCCTCGGCCGAGATGGTCGCCGCGCAGGCCGCCTACGAGAAGTCGAGCGAAAAGACCGACTTCTCCAAGAAGATGGACAGCGTGTGGGAGTACCTCAAAAAGCTCTTCCGCCTGAGCCTGGACACCAAGTTTATCGCCACGCGCCGCGACGCGATCATCCTCAACATTCCCATCCTGATCCCCATCGTCGCGCTGTTTGCCTGGGGCGCCACGATATGGCTGATGCTGATTGGCCTGTTCTTTGGCATGCGTTACCGCATCGATAGCGACGGCGACGTGCCCGGCAGCATCAACAACCTTATGAATCACGCTGCCGATGCCGCGGACGACATCAAACAAAATCTCAACGACGACAAGTAATCGCAGACGGGGGCACACATGGCACGGATCCTAATCGTAGAGGACGAGGAGAAAATCGCCCGCTTTGTGACGCTCGAGCTGGAGCACGAGGGCTACCAGGTGGAACATGCCGCCGATGGCCGCACCGCTGTGGACCTTGCGCTGGAGCGCGACTACGATCTGATTCTGCTCGATGTGCTGTTGCCGCAGCTCAACGGCATGGAGGTCCTGCGGCGTGTCCGCAAGCACAAGGATGTGCCGGTGATCATGGTCACCGCGCGCGACGCCGTGATGGACAAGGTGGCCGGGCTCGATGCCAGCGCCGACGATTACCTGACCAAGCCGTTTGCGATCGAGGAGTTGTTCGCACGGATCCGCGTGGCGCTGAAGCGCTCGAAGGCCGTGCGGGCGGCTTCGGGCGTTGGCGGCGCCAGCGCCAGGGCTGGTATGGAGGGCGGCGAGAGCGGGAGTGCCGTTGCGATGCCCCCGGCCAGCGACTCGACCCAGGCTTCCGCCTCGCCCTCCCCCGCCACGCTCACCGTGGGCTCGGTTGCGCTCGACCCCGACCGCCGTGAAGTCACGGTCGGCGGCTCGCCCATCGCGCTCACGGCCCGCGAGTTCGACGTCCTCGCCCTGCTTATGGCGCATGCCGAGACCGTGCTCACGCGCGAACGCATCGCGCACGAGGCGCTGGGCTACGAATACATGGGCGACACCAACAACGTCGACGTGCACATCGCGCATCTACGCGCCAAGATCGAGGACGCCGGCGGCGCCCGCATCATCCAGACCGTGCGCGGGGTGGGCTATGTCTGCCGCGCGTAACGCCGAGGCCAAGCGCGTCACCTCCATCGCCCGCGCCATCAACTGGAGCTATATGTGGCGCCGCCTGATGGGCTACGTCTGGCTCGATCTGTTACTGGTGGTTGTCGCGGCGGCGGTACTCGTCTATGGATACAACCAGACGCTGCCCGACGGCGCGTTTACCGCAGGATGGATCCCCGGCGCCGCCGTTCACGGCATGTCGCTGACACCCACACGCGGCTGGGACCTGACCACGCTTACCTATACCATCGAGCTTGCGCGCACCACCAAGACTTTTCCCCTCGCACAGGACCTCATCACGCTATGGCCTCTCTACCTTGTCGTTGTGGGTTGGCAGGTCATCAGCGTACTCAACATGCTCGGCGGCGCGAGGCGCGTACGCCGCACCATGGCGCCTCTCAACGATCTGGCCTTGCGCGTGGACGAGCTCGGCCGCATGCAGCTCTCCGGCGGCAAGATGGAAACGCTGGAGCAGGCCATCGTGCGCGCAAGCGTCGACTCACCAAGCGTCACCACCGGTGATGCCGACCTGGCAAGCATCGAGGTCGCACTCAACCGCCTGCTGCGCCAGATGCAAGAGGCCAAGCTGCAGCAGATGCGCTTTGTCAACGATGCAAGCCACGAGCTGCGCACGCCCATCGCGGTGATTCAGGGCTACGTAAACATGCTCGACCGCTGGGGCAAAGACGACCCGGACGTACTGGCAGAGTCCATCGCCTCGCTCAAGGCCGAAAGCGAGCACATGCAGGAGCTCGTAGAACAACTGCTGTTTTTGGCACGCGGCGATGCCGGCCGCACCGCGCTGCATCGTGTGGATACCAATCTGGCAGCGCTCGTCGGAGAGGTATGCGAAGAATCGCAGATGATCGATGCCGGGCACACGTATCGGCTGGCTTTTGACGCCGCATTTGCCAGCGACCCGCGCTGCGACGCGTCCGTCGATGTCGCACTCGTGAAGCAAGCTCTGCGCGTGATCGTGCAAAACGCCACCAAGTACTCGGATGCGGGAACGACCGTCACATTTGGCATAACGCCCGATGTGGGCTCGGGCACGATCGACATAAGTGTTGAGGACGAGGGCATCGGCATGAACCAGGAATCCGCAGCTCACGCGTTTGAACGGTTCTATCGCGCCGACAACGCACGCGATGCCGGCGCGCAGGGCTCGGGCCTGGGGCTTGCCATCGCCAAGTGGATCGTCGATAGCCACGGCGGCGTCATCGGCGTGACCTCAGTCGAAGGCGTCGGCAGCCGCTTTACGATTCGCCTGCCGCGGTAGGAAGCCCCTCGACATAAATAAAGGGATAGGGCCACGCGGCCCTATCCCTTTTTGCCAGCTATGGCAGCTTGTGCGCTACTCGCGGCACAGGTGCACGGCGAAACCGGCGAACTCGCGCTTAAAGTACACGAGCTTGGTACCACCGTCGGGCAGCAGTGCGCGCGACTCTTCGTTGACCTCGAGCCCGCGCTCGGCAAACCACTTCTCGGCCGCATCGATGTCGTTAACGGCAAAGCCGATGTGGCCCTTGGTGCCACGACCGTTCTGCTTCATGATCTCGACCAGCGAATCGTTGAAGTACGAAACCGGGGTCTCGATGACGGGCAGGCCCATCATCGTCGAGAACAGCTCCGCGATCTCCAGGGCGTCTGCCGGGTCGGTGGCGTTAATGCCCACATGGGCAACGCGCATACCAAAGAGCTCTACCGGGTTGGCGTTCTGCTCACTCATGCAGTCAGCGCCTACTGAGCCATGACGTCGAGAACGGCCTTCTCGGCGGCAACGCGGTTCATGCCGGTCATGAAGGGCACGCCACTCACGTACGGGCAGGTGAGGCCCTCGGGGGCAACGGTGGTGGCGATCAGCAGGTCAGCGCCCTCGTCGCAGTAATCCTTGGCCTCGGAGATGGCGCACTGCACGATCTCGTACTTGTCGGCATAACCGTTGGCGTCGAGCAGGGTAGCGACCTTCTGGGCAACGAGCGTGGAAGTAGCAGCGCCAGCACCGCAAGCCAAAACGATCTTCTTCATAGGTAATGTCTCCCTTCATGGTTTACTTTAGGTAAGTGTACCGCAGCGAGCGATGGCACTCGGCCTCGATGAGCTTTTATGCCAGTTTGCTTGCGCGCTGCGTATAATACATCTAGTACGTGTTGTCATACCGCTCGCTTTATGAGCGACTAAGGACCCTAATATGCCCGATTCCCGCACACTCTGGACCGCCGTCGTTATCATCTGCATCGCCGTGTCGGTGTTCTTTAGCGTCAAAAAACGCACAACGTTCAAGCGCCTGCAGCAGCTTATGGCCGCCAAGCAGTGGGACGAGTTCGATCGTTTGCTCGACGGCAAACTCACCAGCATGCTGTACCCGCGCTACAACCGCGACTACCTGCGTCTGAACTCCTATCTGCTGCGCGAGGACCACGAGCGTGCCAGCGAGATGTTCGACCTGCTGCTGGGGCTCAACCTCCCCAAGATGCAGCGCGTCGACCTGGTGATCAAGGCCTTTAACTACTACGTTGGCCAGGAGGACCGTAAAAAGTCCAAAGAGCTGCTGCACGAGATCAAGGGCTTTGAGGGCGGTCAGGCCGAGGCAGTTGCGCACGAGTGTCAGCTGATGTACGACACGATGATCCTCAAGCGCCACAACGACATTCCCGAGCTGGAGCGCATGCTCGAGGATGTCGGCGACGACCCGGTCAAGCGCTGCCGCTTGGAGTACCTGCTAGCCCTGCAGTACCAGAACAAGGGCGACGAAGCCAAGTTCCAGGAGTTCCTGGAGAAGTCGGGCCAACACTCGATGGCCGTCAACGCGTAACGGACGGCTTGTGCTAGACTTCTAGTCTCACGGGGGCGTGGCGGAATTGGCATACGCAGGAGACTTAAAATCTCTCGCCGCAAGGATTGTGGGTTCGAGTCCCACCGCCCCTACCATATGGAGCTTTCGAGCCCGTGTTCCTCAGGGATGCGGGCTCGCTTCTTTTAGATGCCGGTGGGACTCGAACCCGCGAGGGGGCGAGCGTTAAGCGGACGCGCAGCGTCCGAAGCGAGCCGGCAAGGGCGCCGACAGGCGGCCGAAGCCGGTGCGT
>CABTZM010000022.1 GCA_902489295.1 uncultured Collinsella sp. | reverse complement strand
GGGCTCAAAGTGGGAGATTATCCACTCTCGCCATTTGGGCGTCCAAAAATCCTCGCTCGTTTTGTCTTAGTCATTGGGGACGTTCTTAAACGACTAGTCGCTGGCGACATCCCTCGCCGTCGGCGGATTTTGGGACATGTGGCCCGCTTTTTGGGCCCGCCTGTCGGTACACTAAAAGCACTATGGGTACCCGCGAGCGACATATCGGCCACGCGACCGCCCGATCCGCACCCGTGGCGGATCCCAGGGGCGGCAGGCTCTTCGCCATGCCGCGATTCCTTGTTGGCATAACACATCAGGTGTACCGTCACCGCGTCTTTGCTATCGCCGGCGCCATCACCGCGCTGTTCCTCATGCTTTTGGCAGTCTTGCCGGCGCTGTTTGCCTCCGACCCCAAGCTTTCCAACGCCGTGCCCGCCTATAGCGAGGTGTCCGAAGAGGTCGTGGATGCGCTCGTCCACTCGAGCTCTCTCCCGTTGCTTGTCGCCGCAATTATATTTTCGATCTGGGGTGTATCGGTCTATCTACGCTGTTTGGACTATGTGTTGCGCCGCCGCCTTGTTGCCGTCGCCACCATCTGTGCCCTCTGGATGATTGAGGTCATCCTCAAATACAAGTCGTTCACACCGGTCTACGCCACGATCCTGTGGTACCTGTACTACGTGCCCATGACGCTCATTCCGCTGCTCTACCAGCTGTGCGGCCTGCGCCTCGCGGGCGTGGAACAGCACCGTATGGGGCGTCGCTATCGCAGCATCCTGTGGGTCGTGGCCATCCTACTTATCGGTTTTGTGCTCACCAACGATTTCCACCGGCAGGTATTCCACTTTGACCGTGCAAGCGACACCTGGAGCAACGATTATACGTACGGCTGGGGCTATTTCGCCGTCTTAGCGTGGACGGCCTTTAACTTCGTGGCCTTTTTTATCCTGGTGGGCCGGTCCTCGTCCTTTCGCATCCAACGTTTCTCGGGCACGGCGGCGCTTGTTTTGTTGGGTGCCGCGTTCTTTGCCATTTCATATGCGCTGCGTGTGCCCTGGGCATGGAGGCTTAATTTTTCACTTGTCTACTGCGTCCTGTGCGTGGTGGCGATGGAAATCTGTCTCGATTGCGGTGTCATCCCGTCGTACCACGATATCGCCGGTATTTTCGGCACCTTGCCGCTTGACCTCAAAGTTCTAACGCGTGACCTGCAGGAAGTCTATGTCACGCCGGTGTCAAAGCCAATGCCGGTAGGCGTGCGTGAGGAGTTGCGGGTCCAAGAGCACGGGCACGCTCACGCCTTTGCCGTGGCGTCCGATCCCGATGTAATGTATCGCGCCTTTCCGCTGCTGGGTGGATCGGCTCTCCTTGCCCAGGACGTCTCGGAGCTCAACGAACTCAATCGCGAACTGGCGCATCGTCGCATGGAGCTGCAACGCCAAAATGAGCTGCTTGCCGCCGACTACGACCTTAAGACACATTTGGCAGACCAAGAGGCCGAGACCTTACTGGTCCAAGACGTGGACCAAGCGCTTGCCCGTGCGCTCGAAGGGATGTACGACCTGCTGAGCTCGCTGCCGCCGTTGACCGATGAGGCATCTTCGCACGAGCGTTACCGCATGCTGCAGCGCGCCAAGATGCTCGTCGCCTATTGCAAACGCAAGGGGTCGCTCACGTTGGCACAGCACGGGGAGAGCGGTTTTGACCGCGACCGCATTCAGCTCATCGCCAACGAGCTTGCAAGTGACCTGCGCACCATCGATGTCGATTGCGCCTCGATTATCGCCATACGGCGCCCGATGCACGCCAGTACGGTAAGCGCCCTGTACGACTGCGTGTATGACTTTGCGTTTTTTGCCTACACCACCGACCATCCGGCGCTTATGTATCACTTGGGCGACCATGACCGGTGCAGTGTCGAGCTGCGCGCCACGCTTTTTTCCAACGATGATGAAGATCTTTCGCAGACGCCCGCTGCGCAAGAGCTCGAAAGCGCTCTGCATGGGCGCAACGTGGCATACCGCCTTGAGGGCGAGCCCGGCCAGCTGCGCATGATCGTCTTGATGCCGAGGGCGGGTGAGTGACGATGCAGATTTCGTTCATCCTTCCCCAAATCGTTGCGCTCGATGTTGTCTTTGCCCTGGCTGCGTGTCTGCAGATGATCCACGTCCCGCTCATCGCATCGCGCCGCTCGTCCTATAACCGTAAGGTGATTTGCGCCTACGAGACGAGCCTTGTGCTTCACCTGATGATTTCGGCGCTCATCTTATTCGCGTCGTCTGGCTCGTATCTGGTGGCGCCGCTTGACGTTTGCGCCAGGGCAATGGGCGGAGTGCTGTGGCTCAATGCCGCGATCTTTGTCTATGGCGTGGTCCTTATGGTGCGCTATCGTCGCCCTGTCATGCTGGCCGAGCTGCTGCTTGTTGGCGCCGTGACACCGCCGGTGGTTTTTGCCATGGGCTCGGTGTGGGCCGTTGTCCTTATCGCAGAGGGAGCGTTCTTCCTGTTCCGTTCCGTCGCGGCGCTCTTGATGGACGTCCGTAACCGCCAAGAGGATATCACCGCGTTCTCGACGATTGAAACCATCAACGTGATTCCCGTGGGCATCCTGTATCTGGACTCGAGGGGCCGTCCACTGCTCATGAACCGCTGCATGCGCAAAAACCTGGTGGAGCTTCATATGCCCACCGACTTGCACGATATGAGCGACACGTGGAACGGCCTTCGAAGGCTCAGTGCTAAGATGCCCGAGAGCAGCAAAAACCGCGTTCGAATCGACCTGGATCGCTTTGGCGAGGCGCGCGCGGTGGTCGAGGTTTCTCCCTCCGAGATTCGCCTGTTTGTGTGCGATGCCGTTATGGTTTCGGGTCGCCCCTTGGAGCGAATCATCGGCTTGGACGTGACGGAGTACGCACATGCCCATGACCGCCTGGCGCATGCCAATCGACTGCTCGAGCTTGCGGGCCAAGAACTTCAAGCGCAGATCGAAGAGGTCAAAAAGGTCGCCGACAATGCTGCCTACCTGCGCATGCGCGCCCGCGTGCACGATGTAATCGGTCAGCGCCTGTCCATCCTCCATCGCTATCTGGAGGAGGGTCGCCTTGACGACGAGTCGCTCGAGCAGATCGATCCGCTGCTGCGCTCAATCGCTGCCGATCTGCGCAGCGGGGGCGACACCGAACCGGCAGAGCAACTGGGCGATATCGTCCATGCTTTTGGCCTGGTGAGCGTGCAGATCGATGTTGAGGGTGCGCTGCCTGAGGACGCGCGTGTCGCCGCTGCCTTTTTGCAGATTATCCGCGAGGCCTCGACCAACGCCACCAAGCATGCGCAGGCGCATCGGGTCCATGTGCGCTTGTGGCAGGAGAGGACGGATGCTGACGCCGTCGCGCACATGACGATTTCTAACGACGGGTCCCCGGCCCCCGTATCGTATCGCGAGGGAACGGGAATCCCAGGTATGAGGCATGTCGCGCAAGATCTGGGTGGCAGCCTAGAGGTCCACGCCACCCCGCCCTTTACGCTTACGGCATCCATTCCGTTTAACGCCAGCGACACGTCCCAAAGGAGAAACTCATGATCCGCGTGTTAATTGTCGAAGATCAGGCCATCCTGCGCGAGAGCCTGGCGCGCTCCGTTGGCGACCAGCCCGATATGACCGTCGTTGCCGCGATCGCCGATGCCTCCGAGGCCTTGGGTGTCGCGCTCAAGGAGCGCCCGGACATGATACTGATGGACGTGTGCACCGAACACGATTCAAACGGCATCGTGGCGGCGGCACGCATCAAGGAGCAGCTGCCCGAGTGTCGCATCATTATCATGACAGGCATGCCCGAGATCACCTTTGTCGATCAGGCCCGCGAGGCGGGCGTCGATAGCTTTGTGTACAAGAACGTCGGTATCGACGAGCTGTTCGCCGTGATGCGCTCCACGCTGGCGGGTTACTGCACGTTTCCCAAGCCGCCCGAGAGCATCTTCTCGGGCACGGCGGCCCTCGACGATGTCGAGCTGTCGATCTTGCGCCTTGCCTGCGAGGGTAAAAGCCGCCGCGAGATTGCGGCCGAGCTGTTTATGAGCGAGGGCACCATCAAGCGCCGCATCTCGGAGATCCTGAGCAAGACCGGCTACGACAACATCATGCGCCTGGCCGTGCATGCGGTGACCGAGGGCAGCATCGTTCCCAACATGGAGCGCCCGTAATCGACGCGCTCACCCGTGTTCCGGCGCCGCAAAGATAGGCCGCCCACCGTTTCGCATCTAAAAACGGCGGGCGGCCTGCTTGTATGGGCAGTGCTGTCGGCATAAAGCGGCGGGGCCGCAGGATCATCTCCTGCGGCCCCGTCTGGTGTGCGCGGATGTGTCCGCCAATCCGCGGCTGATGTTACGTGCCGTTACGCGATGGTTGCGCTGTAGGAGGCGACGTCCTCGTAGGAATCGGTCAGGTAGGCGTCGATGCCGATGGTCGTATTGACCAGGTCGTCAAGGCTATCGAGCGTGCCGTTCGAGAACGTGAATTCCTCAGTGGCGTTGGTGCCGGGCATCAGGTGAGCCGAGAACCAGGGTTCCTTCATGGTGCCGTTGACGTTGGTCTTGCCGGAAGGAGCGTAGAAGGTCAGGTCCTTGTCGCTCTTGTTGGTGATGTTGACGACAAAACCGATGTCGCCCCACTCGTCCTTGAACTTCTCGGTGATGGTGATGGTGCACAGGTCGTCATCGGCAACGGTGACGGCGGGGGAGATTTCAATCTTCTGGACGTCGTCGTCTTCGACGGCCTCGTCGATCTCTTCTTCCTTCTCGGCCGCCTCGCGATCCTTCTTCACCGTGCCGGACAGGTCCTTGTCGGACTTGCTAAAGACAAGATTGCCGTCATCCTCTTCGAGGATGAGTTTGCCGTCCTTGAGCTTCATGTCATGCGACTCGTCTTCGGCGGTGATGGTTACGGTGGTGGCGTCCTTTGCCTCCCATTTCAGGTCGACGACTTCAAGGAACAGGTCGAGGGCGCCTGTACCGTCCTCATCGAGAATCAGGACGCAGTGGACACCCCAATCCTCGAGCATGTCCATGTACTCATCGGTCAGTTCTTCGCCCTCCAGGGTTCCACCCGAGAGTTCCCAGCTGCCGACGAAGTTGGCCTTGGGGTCTTTGCCGCCGCCGCTGCAGCCCGTCAGGGCAAAGGCGAGCGCAAGGACGCATGTCAGAAATGCGAGTACGGACTTTTTGAACGTTGTCTTCATGGTGTCCTCCTTTATCGAACGAAACCCATAGAAGCAAATGCGGGGGTGGCGGATCCCCCGCCAATTACCAGATAGAGGGGCTAGGGCCTGGGCGTTCCGCAGTTGCTGCAGAACTTGCCGCCGTTTTCGCTGCCGCAGTTGGGGCAGAACCACTTGGCCGGTGCCGGGGCGGGTGCGGGACTGCCGCACTCGGAGCAGAACTTGCCGGTGTTGGTGGCGCCGCAGCTGCAGGTCCATGTGCCGGCCGCGGGGGCAGCGGCAGGAGCCGGTGCGGGAGCGGGTGCCGGAGCCGGCTGCGGGGCGGCCTGCTGCTGTGCCTGGCCGGCGGCGAACAGCTGGCTGGCGTTCATGCCGCCCATGCCACCTGCCATGCCCATGCCCATAAAGCCTGCCATCGCGCCGTTGGGATTGGCGGCTGCCGCGCGCATTGCGTCGCTCTGGGCGCTGGCAATGTTGGCTGCCGCCATAGTGGGATCGCGCATGACGGCGGCCTTCTGCAGATCCTTGATCATCTGCTCGTCCTCTTGCGAGGCGGCGATGGAGTTGACGCCAAAGCTCACGATCTCGACGCCACGCAGGTCGCGCCAGTCGGCGGAGAGGACCTCGTTGAGCGCGCGGGCGAGCTCGGTGGTGTGGCCGGGGATGGCGCTGTAGCGGATGCCCATCTCCGAGATCTTGGCAAAGGCGGGCTGCAGGGCGGTGAGCAGCTCGGACTTAAGCTGGCTATCGATCTTGTCGCGCGTGTAGCTATCGGTCACGTTGCCGTACACATTGGTGTAGAACAGCAGCGGGTTGGTGATGCGGTACGAATACTCGCCGTTGCAGCGCACGGAGATGTCGACGTCCAGGCCAATATTGTTGTCGACCACGCGGAAGGGCACGGGCGAGGCGGTGCCGTACTTGTTGCCGATGATTTCCTTGGTGTTGATGAAGTAGACGCGCTGGTCCTTGCCCGCGTCGCCGCCGAAGGTGAAGCGGCTGCCGATATTGGCGAAGGTCTCCTTGATGGAGTCGCCCAGGTTGCCGCTAAAGACGCTCGGCTCGCTGCCGGTATCGAAGACGAACTCGCCGGGTTCCAGCGCGACCTCGATGATCTTGCCGTTTTGCACCACGAGCATGCCCTGGCCGTCGTTGACGGCGATGACGGAGCCGTTGGAGATGACGTTGTCCTCGCCATGCGTGTTGGAGCTGCGGCCGCCGGTGCGCTTAACGCCCTTGCAGGCCAAGACGTCAGCGGGCATCGATTCGCAGTAGATAAATTCCTTCCACTGATCGGCCATGACGCCGCCGGCAGCTCCCAATCCAGCTTTCAAGAGTCCCATGGTGATCTTCCTTTCTCGTCAAAGTCCGGGTGGTGTTGATCGGGTTATTTAGTCGTCCTTGTCGTCCTTCATGACAACGGTGGTCTCGGTATGGCTGAAGGTGTCGTGTTTCTCGACCAGGTCGAGCTCGCCGCAGTACTCGTCGGCGTGGGTTGCCTCGTTGGCCGTCTTGAGCTGGCCTACCAGCAGCACGTCTCCGATGATCACGATGATCAGCGGCGCGACGATGTTGATGAGGATGCCCTCGATATCAAAGCTGAGGTAATCCGGGTCGAAGGCGTATTCGCCCATAAAGAGGATCTGGGAGAGGATAAATCCGATCACAAAGAACAGCACCGAGGCGATGATGAGTTTGGGCTTGGAGCAGGGGAGCTCGCCGACCATGCGGCCGGTCTGTCCGTTCATGGCAAACAGGTAGCTCTTGCCGTTCCACGAGGTCGAGAGCATCCAGACGGGGAACAAGGCGTAGTCGCTGTCTTCCCAGGTGTAGTCGAGTTGCTTGCTCTCAACCGAGGCATCGTCGTACTCATCGATGACGGTCTCGCGCAGGGCCGAGATCGTGCTCTCCTCCATGCGGCGCTCGGCACGGGCCTTGCAAGTCTCACAGTCCTCGTCGTAGCGGTTGGCGATGTAGCCGGGCATGTAGGCGACCGAGAACGGGCGCAGCGCGTCGTAGTCAAACGGTTCGATGGCGTCCATGTGGCCGTCGGGCATCTTGGACGATCCGTCGACGGGCACGCGCTCAAACGAGATATTGCCTTTGCGGTAGGCATCGTAGTGGTCGGTGGTCGTGACGGTACGGTCGGATTCCTCGGTTACGGTCTCGTTGGTTGCGTCAAAGTACACTTCGCCGTCCACGCGGGCGCCGTAGAGCCAAAACGGCACGTAGACGCCTTGGACTTCGTCGATGTGGTTGCCGGTGACAAAGCTCTTGGGCAGCAAGATCTTGCCCTTGTAGTGCTCCTTGAGCGCGGCCAAGACATCGTCGCGCCCGAGCTTAAACGGAATCACCAGGTCGGGGGAGAAGTCGCCCGAGAGTTGACCGGGTGCCACGGCGGGGTTGCCGCAGTACGGGCAGGTGGAGACGGCGACGGTGCCGTCCGAGATCAGCTCGGCGCCACACGACGAACAGATATAGCCGGCGTTTTGGGCCAGTTCCTGCACCGCATCGTCGGATGCGGGCTTGGATGTTGCGGCTGCCGCATCGGCTTTGGCATCTGCCTTGTCCTGGCGCTCGCGATAGAGGGCCTCGACCTCCTCGACTTCAAAGCGCGAGTCGCAGTAGTCGCAGACAAGCTTTTGCTCGGCGCTGGCAAAATGCAGGGGGCCGCCACACGCGGGACACTGATAGTTAACGCTTTCGAAGGCCATGGTCGGTCCTTTCCGTGCCGGGGGCTAGGCGCCGATGGCGCCGCCGCAGTATTCGCAGCGCCCACTGGCATCGGGAATGGTGGTGGCGCCGCAGAAGGGGCAGGTCACCGCGGTCTTGGGGGCCTTGGCGGCAACGACGCTGTCGCGCGTCTCCTGACGCAGCTGCACCAGCGCATCGCGGACTTCGGTTGCCTGACGTTTGGCCTCGCGGTACTCGATGGACCCGCGCTGCTCAATGGTGGAGTCGTTCACGCGCAGGTCGATCTCGGTAAAGTACGGCGTGTTGACGTGGATGGTCAGATTGAAGTCATAATCCAAGTCGTAGCGCGGCGGGTCATAACTCTCGCGCTCGCCGTCCTTGGTCTCGCGATAGATCTCGGTGCGGTGCTCGTCGATATCCATATCGCAGCCGAGTACCTGCGAAAACTCGATGATGTCGGGGTTGGCGTCGCGCCAGCGCGTCTGCGAGGTAATGATCAGCAGGCCCGCGTCCTCGTCGAGCATGATATTGGTGCGCCCGGCCGAGAGCGTGCGCGTGGGATTGAACGATGCTAGGCGCTCGGCATTGGCCTCGCGGTAGGCGAGCTGCTCGCGAATGTCGTCCGCGGTGCTAGAGCGATAACCGCCAAAGAAGGGAGAGAGCTTGCCGACGCATTCTTTGCACAGGTAGCCTTCATTGATCTTGGTTTTACCTAGAAGTCCCAGCTCGGTACCGCAAATCGCGCACTCTTTCTTCTCGAACATCTTGTCAAAGAAGCCCATGGTTGCCTCCCATCAACAGGTAGCGTGTGTCACTTTTGATGATGGGGGAGTGCGCGATCTTTCACGATACCCAGACGGCTCAAGAGGTCTCCACAACTGGGACACATGGCCCATTTTTCATTCCCAACTAAGTTGCGGTGAAATAGTTCCTAAATGGGGGCCTTAGAAGGCCAAACAGGAACTATTCCACCGCAACTTCTGGGTAGTCATTGGGGACGTTCTTAAATGACTAGTCGCTGGGGGACGGTCTTTGCCGAATGTGGGCCTGTCGCCTGCTACGCGACGGTGATGGCGACTTGGGCGTAGCGGGTGCAGGGGCGCTCGGTGCGCGTCTGCACGCTGAGGGTGAGCACGAAGCGGTCACCGGGCTGCGCGTCGGCGGGTACGGTGAACGTGGCGTCTGTCGCGCATTCCTGCCATAGCGACAGATCTTGAGCGCCTGCATAGCGCGACGGTCCCATGGTGACATTCCAATGCGCATCGAAGCCCCTGCCATCGGGGTCGACGATGGTCGCTGCAAGAGCAACGCGCTCGCCGGCCGCGGCGCTCATGTCGCCCGTGACCTCGGCAACATACGCCGGATGCGAGCAGGCCGCGGGCTCATGGGCGCACCACTGCGCGCGAGCGGCGAAGTCTTCCTGGTAGGCGCGCAGATAGGGGTTGGGGTTGCCGTCCACCGGCGTACCTATGGCAGCAAAACCGGCAGGCGCATCTGAGTCGGGATGCCCGTCAAGGAACATGCGGCCGAGCAACGTGTCAAAGTCGCGGTTATCGATGCCGCGCAGGCCAAACGGCAGCAGCGGAATATAGGTCATCGAGTCGCCCTCGGCCATAAAATCGCCGCGCTCAAATTGCATCGCGGGCATGCCTTCTAAGCCCCAATCCAAGCGGGCATGCTTGCCAAACTGGAACCTCTCGGGCTCGTTTTCGTACACCTTGCCATCGCCATAGAGCATATAGCGCGCCATAAGGGGACCGTTGCCCTGCGTGAGATTTTGCTCGGGCCAGGGAGCCTGAAAGAGCGGCAGCGTATCGGGCTGAGCCATCTTGGCATCGACATAGCCGCCATACATATAGGGCACACACCAAAAGATGAGATCGGGAAAAAGCTCGCACCCATGGTCGAGCCAAGAATTATCCTGCCCCACACCATCGGCAACGCCCATCACGCGCACCTTCTGATAGACGCGCTGCTGCACAGAAGGCCACTCGGGCGTATCGCGATAGCGCTCTGCAATACTCATAAGCGCACGAACGATAGTATTCATACCGCCCCAGCTGAGCAGCCAAAGCGTACGCGGGTCATCATCCAAGATCGCCTGAGCAATCACACGCGAGCCATCAGTCTCCGCGCGCACATCGCCCTCAAAGGCAACATTCCCAACAAAGGTACGCTCAATCATCTGAGCCGGCGAGGGAAACGACGGCTCGCCAGCGGCGGCAGCATTCGCCTGCAGCTGAGGCCAAGCCTGGGCATACTCATTGCTCCAGAGACTCTCAATCCAGTTCTCAGGAAACGGTCGATACTCACAAAGCTCCCCAGCCAGCGGATCAGGTTCATGAGGCACCACATCCCACTCGTAAGAGCGGCGACCCTTAGTGCGCCAATGCGGATTCACCTCACCGAGCGTATGGACGCCATCCCCAAGAAAGTGATACTGCGAAGCCGTATACACCACAGCCTGAACATCGAGCAAATTGAGATACAGAGCCAAATGAACCAGAGAGTTCATATCATCGACTTCCATATCAGTAGTAACAATCACCCGAGTCAACTCTTGGGACATAAGAACAGCTCCAACCAAAATCTTTTCAGCCAGTTACGCGCAAGGCAAGACGGGACCCACGCCCCCATCGCCACCGACCCGGCGGCCCGCCGGAAGCGCCCATCCAGGGTCAACAGCAACGGAAACGCAGCGGGGACCGGGGCTTAGCTTTGCAAACATTCCACAGGGGGCATGGGTCGGCGCAGCGCGAAGCGCAAAGCGCCGACCCATGCATGCCCGAGGACGTTTGCAAAGCTAAGCCCCGGTCCCCGCGATGGGACAGAATTACCTGTCGACCCTGGCCGACCACTCCCAGCAGCCCACCGGCTCGCCGTCGATGAGAACGTTGCCCCCGTCGAAGTCTTGATAACACAGGTCGTTGAATTGGTGGATCCACACGCCATGGTTGAACGTCTTCTTGGGCGAGCCGTCGGCCTCGCGGTAGCGCCCGGTCAGGTCCTCGACATGGCTAAAGTACGTGAGGTGCACGTTGGCGCCGGCAGCGCGCAGGCGAGCCGTGAGCGGCAGCACGGTTTCCTGCGGGGCCACGAGCTCGTCGCCCTTGGAGTGCGTGAACCACAGCGGCGTCTTTGCAAGGGCGGCGACATCCTCGTCCGTGGCGTTGTACCACGGCGCGCAGCAGGGAAGGCCCGCGGCGAAGAAATCGGGGTAGTCGGCGCACAGGCGCAGCGTCATAAAGCCGCCGTTGGAAAGGCCAGCGACCACGATGCGGTCGGTGTCGATGCGGTCGGCATGCTCGGCGACAAACTCATCGATGAGCGCCTTAATGACGGGGGAGTAGATACTCTGGTTGGAGTGGCCGAGCTGCTCGACGCCGTTGTCCATCCAAAATGTGGGCGACTGCGGCACGAGCACCCAAGCAAAGCCGCCAAAATAGCGCTGGATTTGCGCCTGGCTAATGGCCGTCACGCGGTTGCCGATATAGGCGCGCGTGGCACCCTCGCCCTGCGTGGAGCCCTTGCCCTCGCCGGCTCCGTGCAGGTACACCACGAGCGGAGCCTTTTGGGGCACGACTGTGGCTTCGGGCGCGAAGGGATTGAAGCATGCCGAGTCCTCGGCCTTAAAGCTCGGCTCAAAGAAGCCGTACTCGAGCGCGATGCCGTTGACGGCGGTCTTTTGCGTGGCATTGCTCCAACCCTTGAGCGCGGGACAGATGTCGCCGCGGCAGGTGTCAAAGACCAGGCCGCAGGTTGGATCGTCACCGTCATTGCCGGGAAGGGCCGCGAGCTGCGTGATGCGCAGCTGGTCGTCGAGCAAGCGCGAGCCCATCACGCTGCCCTCGATCTTCTTGGTCAGGCGCTGCTCGGCGATCTCGAGCGCCACATGGGTGCCAAGGGCGAGCGTGCGACCGTTTTCGTCGCACGGATAGGCGGCGAGGACGTCGACATAGCCTACGGAAGGTGCGGCGTGGTCGGCGCCGCGCTCTTTGCGCATCAGGATCTCACCCGTGCGCTCATGGCGCTCTACATATATATGGAAGGTGCGCGCATCGATATCGTTGGCGCGAACGGTGCACGGCAAATCGAGCACGACTTTGCTGATCCAGGGGCCAAAGTCGCCCAAGGTGGTGACGGTTGCATAGGTGCACGATTTGAGTTTCATGAGCTGCCTCCCTTGCGCCACAGGCGGTAAACATCTGTGGCAATACAATCTAAACATGTTTAGTGTAATACAGAATTAGAGAACAGGCAGATGAACTCGGTAAACGGTCTAAATGAACACTCAACAAACTACTAAACAGTCGTTTATTACTATCTAGCAGGGCTTCTGTTGACGAGTAAACAAAATGCGGAGGCGTCAGTCAAAGTAAAAGACCACGTAAACAGCCATATAGCGATAAAGCGATAAATGGGCAATCCCCTACTGTTCAAGTACGTTCACCCCCGATTTCCTACCGTTCACCGGACGGCAAACGGCAAAATTGCCACAAATTAGGCATTCCGTGTAAACTAAAGCCCGTAAACGTTCAGTAAACACTTTGTTTACGACAGCGTATCCAAGGGCTCGGCAACCGTAAGGGGTTATAGTCGCCGAGCCAAAGGCGTGCCTACGCCCAAACGAGTAGGCACACGATGATATGGGGAGGGGTCCCATGGCAGTAGATAACAAGCAGATTGCCACCGATGTCCTCGAGCTCGTGGGCGGTGCGGAGAACGTCACCGTCGCCACCAACTGCATGACGCGCTTGCGTCTGACGCTCAAGGACAACAGCAAGGCCGACGTGGAGAAGATCAAGAAGGTCAAGGGTGTTCTGGGTTGCCAGTTCGCCGGCAGCCAGCTCCAGGTCATCATCGGCCAGAACGTGCCCAAGGTGCTCGCCGAGTTCGTCGCCATGTCCGGCGTCAAGCAGGGTGCCGCGGTCGACGAGAACCTCGACGCTCCCAAGGAGAAGTTCGAGCTCAAGAACCTGCCGAACATCATCCTCGACTATCTGTCGGGCTCCATGACCCAGCTGATCCCGCTGCTCATGGCCGGCGGTCTGTTCCGCACCATCGCTGCGGTCCTCGGCCCCACCATGCTCGGCGTTCTCTCCGACACCGATCCGACCTACACGTTCCTCTACACCACCCTGTACGAGGCCACGTTTACCTTTATCCCCATCTACCTGGGTTATGCCGCTGCTAAGAAGCTCGGTGCCTCCCCGGTTCTGGGCATGCTCCTCGGTGGCGCCCTCATGGCCCCGTCCGTCGTGAGCGTCGCGACCCAGGATGGCGGTGGAATCATCTCCGTCTACGGCATTCAGATCGCTGCTGCCAACTATCAGCAGTCCGTCCTGCCGATCATCCTTTCGGTGCCTGTCCTGTACTTTGTCGAGAAGTTCTTTAAGAAGGTCATGCCCGACGTGCTCTCCACGGTCTTCACGCCGTTCTGCACCATGATCGTCACCATCCCCATCGCCTTCATCGTTCTGGCCCCGCTCGGTAACGAGATCGGTAGCCTCATTGCCAACGCCCTCTTTGGCCTTGCTGACCTCGGCGGCATCGGCATCCTGATCGTCATGGCCGTTCTCGGTGCCTTCTGGCAGCTCTTCGTGGTCTGCGGCATGCACATGCCCGTCATCCTGCTCGCTCAGGTTCAGATCATCGCCGCCGGCTACGATCCCTTCGTCTTCGTTTCCACCAACTGCGCTATGGCCGCTGTCTGGGGCTGCGCCTTCGGTGCCTTCCTCAAGATGAAGAACCCCGACGAGAAGGGTCTTGCCCTGGGCTACGTCATCTCCGCCATCGCCGGCGGCGTCACCGAGCCCGCGCTCTTCGGTATCCTCATGCGCTTCCGTCGCACCATGTTCGGTATGTTCATCGGTGGTGCCATCGGCGCCGTGTTCTCCGGTCTCATGGGCGTCACCTATTACCTCGCTGGCGGTGCCGCCAACTTCCTGGTCTTCACCAACTACCTGCAGGGTGGCCAGATGAACACCGTCTGGGCTATCGTCGGTATGGCAATCTCCTTTGTCATCGCGGCTGCCGTCGTCTTTGTCTCCGGCTTCTCCAAGGAGGAGCTCGCCGAGATGGAGGCCTAAGGCTAAGCCATTCGGTCGCATACGACCTTACCTACACGACAGGGCCCCGTCAGGCACAAGCCCGGCGGGGCCCTTTTGCAAGGTAGACTGGAGTGAGCGAGTAGCGCCCGCCTGCCGGGGCTTGCTAAGCGACGGGGGCTTTTGTGTCAGGTGTGGGCGCGAAAGAATCTGCCGGTTCGCAATTCCTTTATCGAGCGAAAGGACATGCAGATGAGTTTGGGAAAACTGACCGTTAATGGTCGTCAGGATGGCTTTTTGTGCGAGGGCAAGCCGTTCTTTTGGTTTGCCGATACGTGCTGGAGTGCGTTTACCAGCATCCCCGAGGCCGACTGGGACTACTATCTGACCCGCCGCGCCGAGCAGGGCATGAACGTGCTGCAGATAAACACGTTGCCGCAGTGGGATCGCTGCTGCCCCGATCTGGGTATTTGGCCCTATGCCAGCGAGGACGGCGTGCACTTTGATTGGTCCCGTCCCAACCAGGCGTACTGGGACCGCGCCGCCGACATGTGCCGCGCTGCCGTCGAGCACGGCATTCGTCCGGCGCTCGTGCTCATGTGGTGCAACTACGTGCCCGGCACCTGGGGTGCCAAGATTGCCGAGCGTTGCGGTGCCGAGGTTATGCCGCGCGAGGAGGTTCGCGCCCACGTTGCCCGCGTGGTCGAGAACTTGGGCGAGTTCGACCCCGTCTACGTGGTGACGGGCGATACCGACTTTGCCGG
Organism: uncultured Collinsella sp.; assembly: GCA_902489295.1. Lineage (GTDB taxonomy): Bacteria > Actinomycetota > Coriobacteriia > Coriobacteriales > Coriobacteriaceae > Collinsella. The sequence goes on along the minus strand of CABTZM010000022.1, from coordinate 2,744 downwards.
TGACGAGGCAATTGCCTATTACGAGGATGCGCTCGATGAGGTCATCAAACGTGCCCCCGAGGCTCTGCGCACCATGCATATCAACCGCGGTAACCGCACCATCCCGGCGCAGTACCTGGACCGCCTGGACTTCTACATGTTCCAGCCCGGCCACAACTACGAGGGCCAGCCCGAGGCCTGGCACCTGCCGCAGGATTTTATCGCCAACTATCCCAAAAAGCCGATGGTCAACTCCGAGCCCTGCTACGAGCAGATGGGCGCGTCGCGCAACGTGTACTGGCGTTTTACCGCGCAGGATTGCCGCGCGAGCGTGTGGTCGTCGATCCTTGCCGGCGCCAGCGCGGGCGTGACCTACGGCGCACACGGCGTGTGGAACTGGCAGACGTCTCGCAGCCAGGGCTCGGTCCTGGGCGAGGGCTTTGACATGCCGTTCCGCTGGCAGGAGTGCCTGCAGTTTGCGGGCGTGTGGGACTTTGCCGCCATCGAGCACGTGCTTGCCGGCTTGGGCGCTACGGCGTGCGACGACGCCCTCGCCGTGGTCCCGGCACAGGAGCTGCTCGACGACGCACGCGAGGCCATTCGTGTGGCGCGTATTGGCGATCGCGTCGTTACCTATCTGCCGCGTACCACGGCGCTTACGTTTAAGCTCGACGCTGCGCGCGGCTGGTCGGCGACGGCGCTCGACATGGAGGCCAAGCGTATCGCCAAGCTGCCCGTTCGCGACAATGGCGACGGTACCGTGCGCGTGGCTCAGCATCCCTTTGAGCACGACGCCCTGGTGATCTTGACTCCCGAGCGCTAACGCCCGCGTTTCGATCCCGAGCTTCACCCTTCGGCCCGGATGCCTCCCTCCTTTCTCCGACACAACAACCCAGTCCCCTTTATAAGTTGCGGTGGAATAGTTCCTAAATGACAGCCCGGGCCGGCCAACAGGAACTATTTCACCGCAACTTGAGTTGGCGTATCTGGGGCAAGGCTCTGAGTTGCGGTGAAATACGGTTTGATTTCGGCCATATCGGCAGTAAACAGTCCGTATTTCACCGCAACTGCTGTTGGGGCATTTGCGCCGGATGCGTAACAGTTCGGGCATTGCGTGGATACTAAGACCCGTTCTCCATTAAAATGGTTTTCCGGACATCTAAGCGGGTGGGGGTTACCATGAGGGACCTGGGAGACACAACCGCATATTTGCGCCGGGGCATACGGGAGATTCTGTGCCTGGCGCTTTTCTTTTTCACGTTTTTGGCCGGCGAGTACCTCTTTGACGCACGCGTGGCCGAGTTTGTGCCAGCGAACGAGGTTGTTATCTACGAGAGCATCGTTGTCGGCGCGAGCGTGATCGGCTATTTTGCGCGTCCTTTCCTGTACTACCGTCGTCCCCAGGCAATCGATGCGACGAGCGATATGACGGGCGTGCTGTTGGTGTCGGCATTGCTGCTGCTGATCATGGCGGTGCAGTTCCAGGTCGTGATTGCGGGCGGTCTGGTGGCGTGCTGCGCCTTGGGCTACTGCGGATCGACCGCCCATGCCAATCTGGCGCGGCGTTTTGCGCAGACGCCTTGTCTGGCGCGTGCCGTAGCGCTTTCTTATGCTGCGGGCATTTTGGTACAGGTGCTCAACCATATGGTGATGCCTGCGGGTGTTCCTCAACAGTCTGTTTTGATCGTCTGTGCGATTGCACTGGTTGGGCTGCTTCACGGTACCCGCCGAGCTAAATTGCGTGATGAGTCCGCGCCCGAGTTCGAAGCCGAGATTGCCGAGCTATCGGTCGATGCGTCGGAGCATGGCGCCAAGTGGCGCGATAATCCCGAGGCAAAGGCGGCCTTCCAAGGTGCCGTAGTGCGCTTGACGGTGGCGACCGCCTGCCTTACCGGCGTATTCGCGGCTCTCAATGCCGGTCTTACGACCTCGCATGCCGCCGGCGCTATCGACCTGGGTGACTGGCCGCGCTTGCTGCTAGTTGTGAGTGCACTTGCCGCCGGCGCCCTGTATGACCTGCGCGGACGCTCGTATATGAATATCATCATGACGTGCGCCGCCATGCTGTCCACGCTCTCGTTCTTTGTGCTTATCACCGATGGCAACGGCGGTAATGCGCTCGCCGCCACGATTATCTTTTACCTGGGCACGGGCTTTTTCGTGGTGTTCTTCACCGCGAAGTTCGCCGCGATTTCGATGTATGCGCGCTGGTCGTATTTGTGGCCGTGCATGGGCCGCGTTATCAACAACATTTGCTCAATGCTTGTGACGGCTCCGGCGGTGGCGATTATCTCGAGCCAAAACGTGCTGATGGCGGTGGGTGTCGTACTCGTGCTGTTTGTCGGCATTGCGATCTCGCTACTGGGGCAGTTTGGACAAGGTGCCGAGGGCGAGGCTGCGCACGGCGGACTGGCGTTTGCCACCGACGATCTTGGCGTGAGCCGTGCGCCCGGTCAGGCCGACACGGTGCCCCTGGAGGCGCCGGAGCTTTCGTTTGACGATCGACTCGACGGCTTTGTAGCCGCCTTTGGACTTACGAAGCGCGAGCGCGATGTGCTGGAGGCGCTGGTCGTATCGGACGACAGCGTGCAGGACGTTGCGGCAGCGCTCTTCCTTTCGCGTTCTACGCTCTACCGCCACATCGCCTCGATCAACAAAAAGACCGGTGCCGCCTCGCGCGTGGCCCTCATCAACTTCTTCTGGTCCTGGACGCCCCAAGACTAGCCAACCACCACAAAGGGGACAGGCACCTTTGTGGTGGTTTT
>CABTZM010000021.1 GCA_902489295.1 uncultured Collinsella sp. | reverse complement strand
GGGGGGGGGGGGGGGGGAGTGATGAAAATGGGGGGGCAGGGGGTGGGGGGGCACAATCCCCCCCCACGTTGCTGGTTGACCTTCTGCCCGGCCGAAAGGATGCCATGTTCGGGTACATCTATAAGAAAGACGCCGCCATTATTGCGGCTATTCTGGCCCTTTGCCTGCTCACGGGCAGCTTCTTCGATTACCAAATCTCGAGTGCGCTGTTCAACATCGCCAGCATGTACGGCCGCTTTATCGAGGCCGCCGGCGAGTTGCCGTTTGAACTGACGGCGAGCATCGCGGGTGTCATGCTCGTGCGCGCGGTGCGCCCCGATTCCAGGGGGAGCAAATGGCTCGCTGTGCTCGGCATTCTCGTCAACGTCGGCCTGGCCGGCTACGAGATCATTTCGTCCCTGCGGGTTGGCGGCAAGCTCGTTGCGGTCCAGTTGGTACTGACATTTGTGCTGGTCATCGCCGCCAACCTCATCGTCTATCGCCTTACGCGCAAAACCTCGCCCGACGAGCTCACGCGCTGGGCGTTGATGGTGCTTGCTGTGTGGGTCGCTCAGGCCATCATCCTCAACGTGATCGTCAAGCCGCTGTGGTCGCGCCCGCGCATGCGTGTGATCGAGGTCACGCCGGGGCTCAATTTTCAGCCGTGGTGGGTGATCGGTAACCCCGACAAGTGGAGCTATATTGCCGCCGGCGTGATCAAGGACGGCTTTAAGTCGTTTGCAAGCGGTCATACCGCACACGCAGCGATCGGCCTGATGCTTGCCGGGCTTCCCGCGGCTGCCTTTACGGAAAAGCCGTCACGTCGCCGCGTGGTCTTTTGGGTCGCGGCTGCCGTCGCGGCGCTCGTTGCCTTTGGCCGCATCGTGATCGGTGCGCATTTTTTGACCGATGTGAGCTGCGGCTTTGCCCTGGTGCTGGCGCTCGAGTGCCTTGCCGCGCACATTGCCTATCCGCACGGCGTACAATAAGCGCCACCTGAATCATCTGGCCGAAACCCGGTAAGAGAGGATTGCCATGCTCGCGTTCAACAACGACTATTCCCACGGTGCGCACCCCGCGGTGCTGCAGGCGCTCGTCGACACCAATATGGAGCCGCAACCCGGCTACGGTACCGATGCGCACACCGAGCGTGCCAAACAGCTCATCCGTGAGGCCTGCCAGGCGCCTGACGCCGACGTGTTTTTGCTGGTGGGCGGCACGCAGGCCAACGCGACGGTAATCGATATGCTGCTCGCTCCGTACGAGGGCGTCGTTGCCGCCGAGACCGGTCATGTCGCCTGCCATGAGGCGGGCGCCATCGAGTTTGGCGGCCACAAGGTGCTCACCATTCCCGGTTACGAGGGCAAGATGCACGCCGAGGATCTCGAGAACTATATCCAGGTGTTCTACGAAAACGAGAGCTACGAGCACACGGTGTTCCCGGGTGCCGTGTACGTGAGCCTGTCGACCGAGTACGGCACGCTGTACTCCAAGGCCGAGCTCGCGGCGATCCACGCGGTGTGCCAGAAGCGCGAGATTCCGCTGTTTGTGGATGGCGCCCGCCTGGCCTACGCGCTGGCGGCCGACGAGTGCGACATCACCCTGCCCGAGCTGGCGCAGCTGTGCGACGTGTTCTACATCGGCGGCACCAAGTGCGGTGCTCTGTGCGGCGAGGCCGTGGTGTTCTGCGGCATGCATGCCCCGGCGCATCCCATTCCGCGCATTAAGCAGCACGGTGCGCTGCTGGCCAAGGGCCGCCTGACGGGCGTGCAGTTTGAGGCGCTCTTTACCGATGGCCTGTATTTTGAGATTGGCCGCCAGGCGATTGAGACCGCGAAGGCGCTGCGTCGCGTGCTGCACGAGCGCGGCTACCAGTTCTTCTTGGAGACGCCGACCAACCAGCAGTTTGTGATTCTGCCCAACGAGGACATGGCGCGCATTCGCGAGCATGCGGCGATCGAGTACTGGGAAAAGTACGACGAGACCCACACCGTGGTGCGCTTTTGCACCAGCTGGGCCACGACGCAGGAGGACATCGACGCGTTGGCGGCCGTCCTGTAGGTTGATGTGATGACGAGGGGCCGCCTTGCGCCTTGGTTTGGCGTGGGGCGGTCCCTGCTTTTGAGGGGGAGGGGCTGTATGCCCGAGAAATCCGAGATGTCCGAGCCGACGATTCGCCTGGCGACGCCCGATGACGCTTCGGCGTTGCTTGCCATTTACGAGCCCTATGTGCTCGAGACGGCGATTACCTGCGAATACAAGGTGCCGAGCGTTGAGGAGTTTGCCGGGCGCATTGCTCATACACTCGAGCGCTATCCGTACTTGGTGATGGAACTCGATGGCCGCCCGGTGGGCTATGCCTACGTGAGCGCGCTCAATAGCCGCGAGGCCTATGACTGGTCGGTCGAGACATCGATTTACCTGGCACGCGATGTGCGCCATGGTGGGCTGGGGCGCAAGCTGCACGACGCGCTCAAGCAATGTCTGATCGCGATGGGCATCACCAACATGTGTGCACTCATCGCCGTGCCGCACGACGAGGACGACGAGTACCTCACCCACAACAGCCAGGATTTCCATGCTCATATGGGCTATCGCCTGGTAGGCGCTTTCGACCGCTGCGCCCAGAAGTTCGGCCGCTGGTACGACATGTGCTGGATGGAGCTCGTCCTAGCCGAGCGCGTTCCCAACCAGCCCAAACCAACCTGGTTCCCCGACCTCCCCAAACCTACCATTTAGGGACAGGTTTATTTTGGCAGGTTTTATCTGGGCAAACGTTAAAAGCCGCCGCGAAGGATACGAATACCTTCGCGGCGGCTTTTATGTTGGTGCGTCCGTTTGATTGGTTTGACTGCGGGTTTAACAAAACCCCAGATAAAACCGACCAAAATAAACCTGTCCCTTTTTGGCAGGTTAGCCGATGGGCTCGGTGTATTTGGCTCGGTCGGTGCGTTGGATACGCTTGGAGACGTGGAGTGGGCGACCGTCGGTGTCGTAGACGTAGTCGGTGATAAGGATCAGCGCCTGCCCGCGCTCGACGTTGAGCAAAAAAGCCTCGTTTTGTGACGCATAGCACACCTCAAAGGTCTTGTGGCCCTGCGCCGGGGCACGATGGAACTCCTGGCGCAGCGTGGCGTAGAGCGACCCGTTGATGTCGCGATCGATGAGCGCCCCAAAGCTCGGCGGCAGGTAGGTGGTCTCCAGGCACAGCGGCACATCGTCCAGATAGCGCAGACGGACGAGCTTGACGAGCTTGCTGCCCACGGCGGCATCGAAGAACTTGGCCACGCTGCCGGCTGCCTTGGCAAAGCCCGAGTCCACGGTGCGCGTGGTAGGCTTCATGCCCTGGCCTTCGACCTGCTTCGTATAGCTCGAAAACACTAGGTTGTTCTCGTGCACCTCGGGCGTGTCGGCCACAAAGGCGCCGCGCCCGCGCTCGGTGCGAACCAGGCCCTCGTCCACCAATACCTTGAGCGCGTGGCGCACGGTGCTGCGCGACAGCCCCGACTCGTCTATGAGCTCCATTTCGGACGGCAGCTTGTCTCCGCGCGCGTAGGTGCCGGCGGCGATGCGGTCGCGCAGTGTGCCCGCTAGGCGCTCGTATTGGGTCAAGTTCTTTTTTGACGAAGTACTCATGCGACCAACCTGTACCTAACTTGTATGCTTGCCAAAGATAGCATGTATTCAATCAGACAACAAAACAGCTGGTAAATGATTTCTGAAAACCATGCCAGCAAAAATTCTAAGACAAATATAGCATACAACTAGTCGACATCGCCAAAACATGTATGTAACTTGTATGCCATCGACAGCATCAAATGAGAAGAAAGGCTGATGCACGATGACTACTCAGGAACAGGTTAAGGACGTCGTATCCCAGGTTTTGGCTGACAAGGCAGACAAGGGCGGCATCAAGCGCGTCGTGTGGATCGGCGCCGGCGGATCCAACGGCGGCAACTATCCTGCCCAGTACTTTATGGAGCACGAGGCTACGCAGGTCGTGAGCTCCAGCTACACCAGCAACGAGTTCGTGCACGCCACTCCGGCCTACGTCAACGAGAACACCCTGGCCGTCGTCGTCTCCATGCGCGGCACCAAGGAGACCATCGTTGCCGCCCAGGTCGCCAAGGATCACGGCGCCAGCACCATCGCCATCTATGTTGACGAGTCCGGCCTCACCGAGGTCTGCGACTACAAGATCCAGTACGACAGCCTGGCCGTCGACGAGTCCTGCATGGGCCGCACCAACTCCGCCGTCGTGACCATGATCGCCATGGAGCTCACGCAGCAGACCGAGGGCTATGCCGAGTACGAGACCGCCATGGCCGCCTTCGACCTGGTCGATCCCATCTACCGCAAAGCCGTCGAGTACACCACGCCGCTCGCCGCCAAGTGGGCCGAGCAGAACGCCGATAAGCCCTGCATCAACGTGATGGCTCAGGGCCCGCTCTTTGGTGCCGCCTACGTCTTTAGCATCTGCAACGTTCAGGAGATGCTGCAGATCGACTCCTGCACCATCAACACCTGCGACTTCTTCCACGGTCCGTTCGAGATCCTGGACAAGCGCACTTCGCTGTTCCAGCTCATCAGCGTCGGTCGCAGCCGCTGTAACGATGAGCGCGGCATTCGCTTCGTCAACCAGTACGGTGGCGAGCGCGTCTATCAGCTCGACGCCAAGGAGCTCGGCCTCAACGACATCAAGGACAGCGTGAGCGAGTACTTCAACCACCTGATCTTCGCCCCGATCCTCAACAACGTCTACATGCGCGCGCTTTCCGCCGTCACCCACAAGGACTACATGACGCGCCGCTACATGTGGAAGCTCGATTACTAGGGGATAGAGCAGCCTAACAGCTCGATGTCCTCATAAGTTGCGGTGGAATAGTTCCTGTTTGGGGGCTTGAAGCCTCTATTCAGGAACTATTTCACCGCAATTGCGCTTGGGTAGCTAAAAGAGACACGTCCCAAATTAGGTACCCTTGCAAAAGCGGCTTCCGTTTGCCGATTTCGGTCTTGAAAATTGTATATAACGACTATAACGTAGTATGAAACATATTGGTAACAAGCCAAGGAGGCTACGTTGAAGAGAAGCAATCTGGGCTATGTGCTGGTGCTGATCGCCGCGCTTATGTGGGGCACCATCGGAATCTTTGTCAACGGAATATCGGCCCTCGGTGTTTCGTCTCAGAGCATGGCAGCCTTTCGCCTGTTATCCGGCGCCATCCTAATGGCTCCGGTCTTGGCATTTATGGGTTGCCAGGGAGGTGCTCGTGAGGGAAAAGCCGCGGGACCCATGGTGCTCTTCAAGGCAAGCCCCAAAGAGCTTGTTCCCTGCGCGCTTGTCGGTATCGTAGGCCTGGCCATCGCCAACACCTGCTATTACGAGTGCATGGGCGAAGTTGGCATGTCCACGGCATCGGTGCTGCTCTATACCTCGCCGGTGTTCGGCGTCGCGCTCGGCCGCGTGCTCTATCACGAGGACGTGACCCCCAACAAGCTCGTTGCCATCGTCTTTAACATCGTTGGCTGCGTGCTCGCGGTGACGAGTGGCGACCTGTCTGGTTTCCATTTCTCGGCTTGGGGCGTTGCCTCGGGCGTTATCGCCGGACTGTGCGGTGCACTGCTGGCGGTATTTAGCCGCATGGCTACCAAGACGCTGCATCCGCTGGCTGTCACGTTTTGGGGCTTTGTCTTTGGCGGATGCTTTATGGCGGCCCTTTCGGCTCCGTGGTCCGATGTGGCCGTAGCGATGTCCCCGCAGCTTATCTTGCTGTTTGCGGGCTTTGGCTTTATCCCTACGGCCCTTGCGTACATCTTCTATATGCAGGGTCTCTCCATGGACTTGGAGACGTCGAAGGTGCCGGTCGTGGCTTCGTTCGAAACTGTGGCGACCGTCCTGGTGGGCATTGGCATCTATGCCGAGTCTGCTGGCGCCGTCAAGGTCCTGGGCATCGTGCTGGTACTCATGTCCATCCTGATCATGAACACCGACTTCTCCAAGCTGCGCAACGGCGTCATCGCGAAACGTATTGTCGAGAGCATGACCTTTAAGCCCAACGCGTGGTGGACCGAGAAATCGCAGGACATGGATCTGTTCAAGGAGCGCACGGGCATCGCTCTGGAGCCTACCGTTCAGGAAAGCCCCTGGTATTTCGTGCGATAGAGCGCTTGATATGGCGCCTGAGCTGCGGTTTTCGGCCAGTGCTGACCTGCCCCGCGCCAACGTTTCGAGTACGTTAAACCCGTCAACGGTCGATTTTCACCCGCGAACGGTCTTTATACTAATTAGCAATATAATTAACGTATAAGACGTTATAATGACCATAACGAAAAGGAGGAGGCAAGATGAATCAGATCATTCTCGCATCTCATGGCGGCCTGGCCGCAGGCGCCAAAGACACGCTCGAGATGGTTCTCGGCGACGTGTCGAACGTCCACGTCGTGTCGCTTGCTCGTGACGACAAGGAGCCCATCACCAATAAGGTTGAGGCCATGATCGCCACGTTCAACGCGGACGACACCGTGTATGTGCTAACCGATATGCTCGGTAGCTCGGTCAACAACAACATGGTCGAGCTTTCCAAGAACGGCACGAAGTTCACGGTTATCAGCGGTTTCAACATCCCGCTGGCGCTCACGCTCGCTCTGAGCCCCGCCCCCGTCAAGGGTGCCGAGCTCGCGGCCCTCATCAACGAGGCCCGCACCGGCCTGACCAACCCCAACGCCCCGGTCGAGGTCGCCGCAGCCCCCGTCAAGAAGGCCAAGGCCGCCCGTCACAACGCCGGTCCCGCCAAGATCGTCCTCGCACGTCTTGACTACCGTCTGCTGCACGGCCAGGTCGTCTTTACTTGGACCACCAAGGTCCAGGCCGAGCGCATCATCGTCGTCGACAACGCTGCCGCCAACGATGACATCAAGAAGAGCGCTCTTAAGCTGGCCAAGCCCCAGGGCGTGCGCCTGAACGTCTTTACCGTCGAGCGTGCCCTCGCCAAGATGGACAAGCTCAACACTCTCGGTGAGCGCGTCATGTTCGTCTTTGGCAACACTGCCGAGATGCTGCAGTTCTGCCAGGGCTACAAGCTCGACGCCATCAACCTGGGCGCTACCGCCAACCACGACGGTGCCGATCAGGTCGGCGGCAAGGACAGCTCCGTCTTCTTCGACGCCACCCAGAAGGCCGACGTCAACCAGCTGCTCGACATGGGCATCAAGCTCTACGTCCAGCAGACCCCTACGTATCAGAGCGTCGACATCGACGCCAAGCTGTAATCAACCAGGCTTTTGTCTGACTGAAAGGAGAAGGGTATGAATACGTTCATCAGTGCGGTGCTCGTCGGCCTCGTCGGCGTGTTCTGCATGTGGGACTCCCGCCTGCTCGGTCGTCTTAACTTCGAGCAGCCTCTCGTTGGCGCTACGCTCGTCGGTCTGCTGCTGGGCGATGTGCCCACCGGCCTTGCCGTCGGTGCCGCCGTCGAGCTCGTGTCCATGGGCCTGGTGCAGGTCGGCGCAGCCGTTCCGCCCGATATGGTCCTGGGCGGCATCGTGGCCGCTGCCTTCGCATGCCTGACCGATGCTTCCGCCGAGACCGCCATGACGATCGCCATCCCGGTCGCCGTCCTGGGTCAGCTCCTCGGCATTGTCTTCCGTTCCATCATCGCCGCCCTCACCCACGTGGCCGATAGCGCGATCGATAACGGCAAGTTTAAGACCGCCTACCGCATGCACATCTGCGCCGGCTCCGGTCTGTACGCCATCATGTACTTCCTGCCGATCTTCCTGGCCGTCTTTGTCGGCACCGACCTGGTCCAGGCCATCGTCAACATGGTTCCCGAGTGGCTGTCCGTTGGTCTGAACGTTTCGACCAAGATCATGACCGCCTACGGTCTGGCCCTGCTGCTCACCATGATGATCAAGAAGGGCATGACCCCGTTCCTGTTCATCGGCTTCCTGCTCGCCGCCTACCTCAACCTGTCCGTCATCGCGGTCGCTCTGATCGGTGTGTGCCTGGCTGTCGTCTTCATGGGCTTCAAGTTCAACGGTTCCCATGCAGCCGCCGGTGTCGATTCCGACTACGATCCGCTCGAAGACGACGAAGACTAAGGAGGAACACACTATGGCAACCGCAACCAAGGACGTGTCCCTGAACAAGAAGGTCAGCCAGTTCTTCTGGCGCTCCTGGGCCATCCAGGCCTCTTGGAACTACGAGCGTCAGATGAACATGGGCTTCCTCTACGGCATGGTCCCCACGCTCGACCGCCTCTATCCGGATGAGTCCGACCCCAAGCAGCTCGCTGCTAAGAAAGAGGCTTACCACCGTCACATGGCGTTCTACAACTGCACTCCGCAGACGAGCGCTTTCGTCCTAGGCCTCGCCGCCTCCATGGAGGAGGAGTACGCCAAGGATCCCGAGAACTTCGACCCCGATTCGATCAACGCGGTCAAGACTTCCCTCATGGGCCCGCTTTCCGGTATCGGTGACTCCTTCTTCCAGGGCACCATCCGCGTCATCGCCTTTGGCCTGGGCGTTCAGCTGGCTCAGCAGGGCTCCATCATGGGCCCGATCCTGGCCATGCTCATCTCCATCGTCCCCTCCGTGCTGATCACCTGGTTCGCTGCCAAGATGGGCTATCAGGGTGGTCACCAGTACCTGAGCAAGCTCCAGGGCGGCGACCTCATGGAGAAGCTCATGTATGTCTGCGGCATCGTGGGTCTTATGTCCGTGGGCGGCATGATCGCTACGCTGATCGGCGCCACTACCCCGCTGCAGTTCGCTGACGGCACCGTCGTTATCCAGGACATCCTGGACGGCATGATGCCCCAGATGATCTCCCTCGGCCTCACCGGCCTTATGTATGCGCTCATCAAGAAGAACGTCAACACCGGTTGGCTTCTCGTGATCGCCATCGTGGGCGGCATCGCCCTCTCCGCGGCCGGCATCCTGGCCTAGTCGCGACCAAGCGTCCAAACGCTTTCCCCGGGGGCCTGCCTGGCATCCCATACCCCAGGCAGGTTCCCATCCCCAAACGTGACAAAGGGGCAACTCCTTTGCCACATCCTCAACGGGCTGGCGACTCGGCCCCAATCACAGTAACCCTGCGAGCGTCCGGCAATGTGGCGCCGCAAAAAATCGAAAGGAATGTGTCAGATGTACGAGATCGACCTTAACCTCCCTAAGCAGATCGTCGCTGACGTCCTGTCCAACCACGAGATCCACAGCGTCGCTTTCGTCGGCTGCGGTGCTTCCATGTCCGACCTGTACCCCGCCAAGTATTTCCTGGCCAACAACACGGACAAGCTGAACGTTCAGATCTTTACCGCTAACGAGTTCAACTATGACACGCCTTCCTGGGTCAACGAGCACACCTTCGTGATCACCTGCTCCCTCGGTGGCTCCACGCCCGAGACCGTCGAGGCCAACAAGACCGCCAAGAAGCACAACTGCCCGGTCGTCTCCCTCACCAACAAGGCTGGCTCCGCTCTGACCGTCGACGCTGACCACGTCATCGTCCACGGCTTCCACGCCAACTATGCCGCCAAGGCCGAGAAGCCTGGCTACGCCATCGCTCTTGCTCTCGAGATCCTTCAGCAGACCGAGGGCTATGATCACTACGAGGATATGATCACCGGCCTCACCAACATCTTCGAACTGTGCGAGAACGCCGCTCAGCACTGCACCAAGCTCGCCAAGAAGTTCGCCGAGGACTTCAAGGACGACAAGATGATCTACTTCATGGCTTCCGGTGCCTCCGAGAAGATGGCCTACTCTCACGCCGCCTTCCTGTTCACCGAGATGCAGTGGATCGACGCCGCCGCCTACAACACCGGCGAGTACTTCCACGGCCCGTTCGAGGTTTCCACCGAGGGTAAGCCCTACGTCTTCTTCATGTCCGATGGTGCTACCCGTCCGATGGACGCCCGCGCCCTCACCTTCCTTGAGCGCATGGGCGCCAAGGTCGCTCTGATCGACTCCAAGGACTACGGTCTGGCCGACGCCGTGCCCGCGAGCGTCATCACCTACTTCAACCCGCTGCTGCACCTCGCCGTTATGCGCGAGTACGGCAACCAGATCGCCGAGGCCCGTCAGCACCCGCTGACCATGCGTCGCTACATGTGGAAGCTTTCCTACTAATCACAAGTAAGTAAACCTTACGGGTTGATTGAAAGGGGATGGGGTTTGCGCCCCGTCCCCTTTTTGCTCTTGAGAGGAGATGCGTATGATCAAGGCAGTGCTGTTTGATATGGATGGCGTGCTGGTCGATACCGAGTGGTTCTACAACCGTCGCCGCGTGGCGTTTATGGAAGAGAAGGGGTTCCATTTTGACGAGATCCCCGACCTTTCGGGGTCTAATGAGCCTGCCATTTGGCAGGCGCTGGTGCCCGACGATGTCGAGCTGCGCGAGCGCCTGCGCGTGGAGTACAAGCAGGTCTACAGCCCGGTTCATCCCGTACCGTATGCCGAGCTGCTCAACGAGCAGACGGAGCCGGTGATGCGCGAGCTGCACGAGCGCGGCGTGATGTGCGCCATAGCGAGCTCGTCCTATCGTGAGCTGATCGACGAGCTGGTGGAGATCGCCGGTATCGCCGACGTGCTGGATTACACCATCAGCGGCCACGAGTGCAGCGCGTTTAAGCCCGACCCCGAGATTTACCTGCGCGCCATGGAGGCGCTGGGTGTGGAGCCGGCCGAGTGCCTGGTCATCGAGGACTCGCCGATGGGTATTGAGGCCGGTAAGCGCTCCGGCGCTCGCGTCCTGGCCCTGCGCCCGCACGAGAGCGTCAACCTGGACCAGTCCGCCGCCGACACCATCATCGACAACCTCACCGACATCCTATCTGCCATCTAGCCATCTGGCCGCAAACCACCACGAAGGTGCCTGTCCCCTTCGTGGTGGTCCATGCTACAATCGCCGACATACCCCACAATTACATCTGCCTCCGAAAGGAGCCTACGTGGCGAATGCCATCGATCAGCTCACGGACCGAGTGCTCGTGCTCGGTCGCCTCACCATCGTCCGCCGCGCCATCACAGCGGTGGCGGTCACCATATCCGCCATTCTGCAGACCTTCCTGATCCAGGCGTTCATTCGGCCCGCCGACCTGCTTCCGAGTGGACTCACCGGCGTCGCGGTCCTGCTCGATCGCGTCACCTCGCTCGGCGGCGTTCATATCGACACCTCGCTCGGCATGCTCGCGCTCAATATCCCCGTGGCGCTTCTGTGCTGGAGCGGCATCAGCAAGCGCTTCGTTATCTTCTCGATGATGCAGGTTGCGCTCTCATCGCTGTTCCTCAACATCTTTCACTTTGCGCCGTTTTTGGGCGACAAGATCATGCTCATCATCTTTGGCGGCGTGGTCTCGGGCCTGGGCGCTGCCATCGCGCTTAAGTCCGGCGCGTCGACCGGCGGTACCGACTTTATCGCGCTGTGGGTGTCCAACCACACGGGTAAGACCATCTGGGGCGTCATCTTTGGCTTTAACTGCGCCATCCTGGCGATCTTTGGCTTTATGTTTGGATGGGACAACGCGGCGTACTCCATTGTGTTCCAGTTCATTTCGACCAAGACCATCGACAGCTTCTATCGTCGCTACGACCGTGTGACGCTGCAGATCACAACGCGCAAGGCCGACGAGGTCATGACCGCCTATATCGACCATTTTCAGCACGGCATTAGCTGTGCCGAGGTCATCGGCGGGTACAGCCGCGAAAAGATGTACCTGCTGCATGCCGTTGTTTCGACCTACGAGAGCCAGGACATTATCAAGCTGGTATGCGACGTGGATCCCGGCGCCGTGATCAACGTGTTCCACACGCTTAACTTTGTGGGCGGCTGGTGGGGCGGTCATGTCGACGAGCCCATGCCCACAGCCGTGCCCGATCCGGATAAGCCCGCGCGCATGGCGAGCAGACAGGCGCGTCTGAACGAACAGGAGAGCTTGCAACAGGACGACGGCAAGTAAGGATTTGCTGTATGCGGTATATCGTTTTATCAAACTGAGGTAACATATAAAAAGACGTTATATACGTATGAGCTATTTCGCTATTTTGATAAGAGTGACCCAATATGCCCGCACCTAAAAATGCGCCGCTTTACCAGCAGATTTACGACGAGATTAAGGACGCGATCGAGAAGGGTGTTTATGCACCCAAGGAGCGTATTCCGTCCGAGCTCGAGCTTGCCGAACAGTATGAGGTGAGCCGCATCACCGTGCGCCGTGCCGTCGAGGAACTGTGCTCCGATGGCTACCTGGTTAAGCAGCAGGGCCGTGGCACCTTTGTCGCCACGCCGCACATCAACCGCCAGTTCCATGCCTCGACGTTGCAGACGTTTACCGCGCTGTGTACTGACAATGGCATGAGGGCGGGCGCACATGTGGTCGATCGTCAGATTGTGCCGGCACGTCAAAACGAGATGGAATTCTTTGGTCTGCAGAAGGATGCGCTGCTGCTGCACATCAAACGCGTGCGTACTGCCGATGGCGAGCCCATCTTTGAGGAGAACATCTTTGTGCCGTTCGATGAGTATCGCGAGCTTCTTACGGCCGATCTCGAGGACAAGTCGATTTTTGCCGAGGTCGAGCGCGTCGGCGGCACCCCGATCGTCTCGGTTGGCTACCGCACGGTCGAGGCAGTTCGCGCCAACACCGAGCAGGCGGCCGGGCTGGGCATTGCTCCGCATGATCCACTGCTCAACCTGCGCGCTGGTTTTATCGGCCCCAACGGCGAGCCGGTTTTGCTCGGCAAGCAGTACTACGTGGGCAGCCGCTACGTCATGGTGATGTAGGGTTGGTTCCGCCGTTCTACCGAACGGCGGAACGGGCCGACGCTACAAGCCCGCCAGAGCGGCAATCTGCCTTTCAACTTCGGCGGCATGACCAAAAGGTCAATGCCGCCTCGTTTCAAGGCACCTTGCTCGCTCTGGCGGGCTTTCGCTGACATTGCCAAAACATCGGGGTAGCCATTGTGGTCATTGGGGACAGACTTAAATGACTACCTATAAAACGAGCGTGGATAATCTCCCGTTTTTGGCTTGGTGACGGGCCCAAAGTGGGAGATTATCCACGCTCATCCGGAAAGTGTCCAAAAATCCACGCTCGTTCCCTTCGGATTGCATCGCCCGTGGCCGGTAGCCGTGCGGCACCGGTCCGCGTGGCGGCGTATAATCGGCGGCAGATGACTTGGACGTTAGGAAACCATGACCGATAGCATGCAGCAGATGGCGCTCGACACGCTCGGCGCTTATTTTGGCTACACCTCGTTTCGCCCTGGCCAGGACCGCATGGTCGATGCGATCCTTGCCGGTCGCGATGCGCTGGGCGTCATGCCCACAGGCGCCGGCAAGTCCATCTGCTACCAGGTGCCTGCGCTTATGCTGCCCGGCATCACCTTTGTGGTGAGCCCGCTGCTGTCGCTCATGGAGGACCAGACCCGCGCGCTGCTCGCGGCGGGTGCGCGTCCCAGCTATCTCAACTCCAGCCTTACGCCCGCCCAGCAAAATACCGTACTCAAACGGGCGCGCGAGGGCCGCTACCAGCTTATGTACGTGGCGCCCGAGCGCCTGCTCGAGCCACGTTTTCTGGCCTTTGCGCAGGAAGCCGCAACGGTCGGCGGCATCGGCGTGCCGCTCGTGGCCATTGACGAGGCCCACTGCGTGAGCCAGTGGGGCCAGGATTTCCGCCCCGCCTACCTGCAAATTCGTGAGTTTATCGATGCACTGCCGCAGCGCCCCATCGTGGCGGCCTTTACCGCTACGGCGACCGAGCGCGTGCGTGCGGACATTCAGCAGATGCTCGGCCTGCAAAATCCGGCGACCGTGGTGACGGGCTTCGATCGCAAGAACCTTTACTTTGGCTGCGAGGAGATGGGCGACAAGGCCAAGACTGTCTGGGTGCGCGACTACGTAATCGCGCATTCGAGCGAGAGCGGTATCGTGTACTGCTCCACCCGCAAGACGGTCGATGCACTGGCAGGCGAGCTTGCCGAGGCGCTGGGCCCCAGCGGCATTCGCGTGGGTCGCTACCATGCCGGCATGGGCAACGACGCCCGCCGCCAGAGCCAACGCGCCTTTATCGATGATGACATCCAGGTGATGGTCGCCACTAACGCTTTTGGCATGGGCATCGACAAACCCAACGTTCGTTACGTGATTCACAACAACGTGCCCGAGAGCATCGAGGCCTACTACCAGGAGGCGGGCCGCGCCGGCCGCGATGGCGATCCGGCGAGCTGCCACTTGCTGTGGAACGGCAACGACTTTCGCATGCGTCGCTTTCTGATCGACCGCGGCGATGCGGCCGACGAAGCGCTCGACGACGAGCAGCGCGCGTGGGCGCTCCAGAACCGTTACCGTCTGCTCAGCCAGATGGAGGGTTACTGCAATACCACCGGCTGTCTGCGCGAATACATGCTGCGCTACTTTGGCGACGAGGCCGCGGCTGAGCATGCGGCGGCGGGCGCGGACGGCACGACGGATGAGGCCGAGGGTTGTGGCAACTGCAGCAACTGCCTCACGCAGTTCGAGGTCGAGGACGTGACCGATATGGCCCGCGCCGCCGTGCGCTACGTCGCCACGCGCCCCATGCGCTTTGGCAAGTCGCTCATCGCCGACGTGCTTCACGGCGGCAATACCGAGCGCATTCGCCAGATGCACTTGGACGAGGATCGCGGCTATGGCGAGCTGTCGAGCGAATCGGTCGGACGCATCAAGGACATCATCGGCCAGCTGTGCGGTCGCGGCTATCTGGCCACCTCGCAGGGCCAATATCCGGTGGTGGGCCTAGGTCCGCGTGCCGGCGAGGTCGAGGACGAGGCCTTTGCCTTTACCATTAAACGCCGCGCGTCCAAGCGCAAGGCGTCGGCGCGCGCCCGTCGTGCGGTGGACTTGCTGCGCGAGGAGGCCGAGCTGGATCAGCGTCCGCGCGTGGGCGACGACGCCGAGCTGTTCGAGCGCCTGCGGGCACTCCGCAAGGAGATCTCGACCGAGCTCGAGATGGCACCGTACATGGTTTTCTCCGACAAGGCCCTGCGCGGTCTGTGCCGTCTGCGCCCGCAGACACGCGATGAGCTTATCCAGGTCAACGGTATTGGCGAGAAAAAGGCCGACAGCTTTGGCGAGCAGTTTATGGCGGCGATTGAAGAGTTTGAATCCGAGCACGCACGGGATGGAGCATAACGATGGCAACCGATAATAAAACCGAGCGTTCCGAGCGCACTGACGTGCCCGCCGTGCCGCTGTACCAGCAGGTCATGGACGATCTGAAGGGTGAGATCGCGCGCGGCGTGTATCCGACCGGTTCTCGCATTCCTTCCGAGATGGAGCTCGCGAAGTCCTACGGCGTGGGGCGCATCACCGTGCGCCGTGCCATCGAGGAGCTGTCGCGCGCGGGGTACCTTAACCGCCAGCAGGGGAGGGGCACCTTTGTATGCGCTCCCAAGCTCAAGCGCAAGATTGTCCAGAAAGGCGATGTCCAGAGCTTTACCGAGGGCTGTACTGCCAACGATATGGTGGCGGGCGCGCGTCTGGTGTCGCGCACGGTGGTCGCGGCGACGCGCGAGGACGCGGCGTTTTTTGGCGTGGAGCCCGGCTGCGAGCTAATCGTGGTCGAGCGCGTGCGTACGGCCGACGGCATCCCCGTCATGCTCGAGAACAACGCCTTTGTGCTGGCAGACCATCCCTACCTGCAGACGCTGGCCGACGAGGACCTTACCGACAACTCGATCTTTGCGCTTGTTGCCGAGCACTCGGGTCGTTCGCCGCTCAAGTCCGACCCCTGTACCGTGGAGATCGCGCTTGCCGATGCTCAGGCGGCCCCGCTGCTCGAGGTTCCGATTGGCGAGCCGCTCTTCTACATGGAGGCGTACTTTACCGATTTTGATGAGCGACCTCTGCTGCTCGGCCGCCAAAAGATCGTGGGCTCGCGCTACGTGTTCGACATCTAATGTCCATAGATAGAACAACATAGAACAAATTTGCCGAAATGACTTCACTTGCGGTAGCTCGCGTGGTATAAATAGGACAACATAGAACGACCGCAGGTACGAGCTGCCGTCGCTCAAGGCCGCCACACAGGGAGGAACATCAGCATGAATGCACATGATCTGGTCCAGGAAATCATCGAGCGCAAGGGTAAGATCGAGAACGTCTTTTGGATCGCATGCGGCGGTTCGATGATCGACCTGATGCCGGCCAACGAGCTGCTCAAGCGCGAGGCCACCACGTTTGCCTCCACGGTCTACACCGCGCGTGAGTTCTGCCTGATGGCTCCCAAGAGCCTTGGCGAAAAGTCGCTCGTCATCGCTTGCAGCCACAGCGGAAACACGCAGGAGGTCGTCGACGGCTGCGAGATGGCGCTGGCCGCCGGCGCCGAGGTCGTCGCCATGACCGACTGCGAGGGCTCCAAGATCGACAACGGCAAGTGGACCACCTGGGTCTACCCGTGGGGCGAGGGCGTGTCGCAGGCCGAGGTGCCGCAGGGCATCGGCGCTCTGATCGCCGCCGAGCTGCTTGACCAGCAGGAAGGCTACGAGGCGCTCGCCGACATGTACGAGGGTCTTAAGCAGATGGACGCGCTGCTGCCCGCCGCGCGCGAGAAGGTCAACGCCGAGCTGGGCGCCCGCTTTGCCGAGCTCTGCCAGCAGCACGAGTTCTTCTACATCCTGGGTTCCGGCCCCAACTTTAGCCAGACCTATGCCATGGCCATCTGCTCGCTCATGGAGATGCAGTGGCAGCACTGCTGCTACATCCACTCCGGTGAGTACTTCCACGGCCCCTTCGAGGCCACCGAGCCCGGCGTGTTCTACTTCGTGCAGCTCGGCGCCGGCGAATGCCGCCCCATGGAGGAGCGCGCGCTTGCGTTCCTCAACACGCACACCGACACGATCATGGTGCTCGACGCGCTCGAGTACGGCGTGGGCGAGGTGCCCGCCAGCGTGCGTTCGTTCCTGGAGCCGATCTTCTTCTACGCGATGAGCTGCGAGCTGCGCGCCGCCCGCGGCAAGGTCTTCGACCACAGCCCCGAGGTTCGTCGCTACATGGGCATCGAGCAGTACTAATTAAGGCTGGCGAAGCAACTTATCACGACGGGGCCTCCGCCAAGCGCAGGCCCCGTTTTGCGTTTCAGGGCTCCTTTCGGTTCGTTGGAAAACGAAGGTGAATACTTTTCCCGTTCACTTCTCGGAAAAAGTATTCACCTTCGATTCGCAAGTGTGCCGCGTGAGCCAAAAAGCGGGCCGCGCCGGGGTTTCCGGCGCGGCCCGCTTGGTATCGCGCTTAGATTCGCGATGTTGCGGCAGCCAACGGCCTACTTTGCGTCGTAGGCCTCGGCGTCCCACCAGTCGAGCTGGGCGATGTTGTCGCGGATGTGCTGGCAGCTCTTGTGGAAGCCCTCGAGCTCGTGCTCGGACAGGTCGAGCGCGTAGACCTCCTCGATGCCCTCGGCGCCGATTACGCACGGCAGGGAGGTGAAGATGCCCTCCTCGCCATACTGGCCGGTCATGAGCGTGGAAGCAGAAAGCACGGCGTGCTCGTTGTGCAGTACGGCAGCGCAAACGCGCGCGGCGGAGTTGGCGACGGCGTACTCGGTGCACTGCTTGCCCTGGTAGGTCACATAGCCGCCCTTGCGTGCAAGCTCCTCGACCTCCATGTGGTCGAAGGCGTACTTGTCGGGGTTCTCGGCCTGGAGCTCGTTGAGGCTCTTACCGGCGATGGTTGCGGCCTTAAAGGCAGCCAGCTGGCTAAAGCCGTGCTCGCCGATCATGTAGGCGTCGATGGACTTGGGGCTCACGCCGACCTTCTTGGAGATCTCGGTGCGCAGGCG
>CABTZM010000020.1 GCA_902489295.1 uncultured Collinsella sp. | reverse complement strand
TATAGTACGTCTTATTGATATTGGAGAACTATGAATAAGATATTGCTAGCGAGTCATGGCTATCTCGCCCAAGGTATGAAAAGCTCTCTCGAGATCCTGATGGGCACCAACGACCGAATCGAGTGTCTGTGCGCCTATGTCGATGATGACACGAGGGATGTCGCAGCGCTTATCGATGCCTGGATGGAGTCGAAGGATCCGGCCGACACATGGTTTGTCGTAACCGACATCTTTGGCGGTTCCGTAAACAACGAGTTCATCCAGAGGCAGGTCGCCGGATCGTTTACGTTGATCGCCGGAATGAACTTGCCGCTGCTGGTGGAAATGGTCACGCAGCTGGACACCCTCGACGAGGACAAAGCCAAGGCGGCGGTCGAGGGATCGCGTTCGTTTATCCAACTTTGCGAGGCGGCGGATATGCTCGCCGATGTCGAAGAAGAAGAGTTCTAGCTCGAGCTTCAACGAAAAATTCAACCCTGTCATTTTTTTATTACGTGCGGAGATGATTGCGATGATTAAGCTTACGAGGGTCGATTACCGATTGATTCACGGCCAGGTTGCCATGTCTTGGACGCATGCGCTGGATGTCGATTGCATCCTGCTTGCCAGCGATGCCGTGGCAAAAGACGACATGAGAAAAGCCGCCTTGAGGCTTGCCCGTCCCAACGGCGTGAAGCTCGTCATAAAAGACGTAAATGCCGCCATCGAGGCGCTCAACAGCGGCGTCACCGACAAGTATTCGCTGTTTATCATCGTCGAGACGATTGAGGACGCCTATCGCCTCGCCAAGGGTTGCAAAGACATCAAGGAGATCAATCTGGGCGGAACCCGAAAGTCTCCCGAGACCACGCTCCATCCGAGCCCCGCGATCTTTGCGACCGAAACCGATGCCGAGCATATCCAAGAGCTTGTCAACGATGGCGTGGTTATCGAAATCCGTCAGGTCCCCAATGACTCAAAGGTATTTGCCAAGGACGTTTTCTAGCTGGAAACATGCCATTGTCTAGCGTTTATTAACCATGTCCTCCTTTCTTTAGCCCGTCGATTATTTGATCGGCGGGCTTTTTATTAAAGAAAGATCTAAAAAATTTTGAAATAGTTCTTGCATAGTTAGTTATATAAAGTATTATAACGTCATGGGATGAATGAAGGGTTCATCCAAGTGAGTTAGGAGTAAGGGATGTTCAATTTCGATGAGCCTCGTTACGAGAAGGTTGTGAGCGATGCCCTCGCTCTCCGTCCTCAGATTGAGGCTGCCGTAGACGAAGTCTGCGAGCAGGGTTATTCCAACATCTTCTTCATTGGCTGCGGCGGCACTTGGGCCCACACGCTCCCGATGAAGTATTGGGTCGAGACCACCACGGCCGACGTTGACGTCCACTGCGAGATCGCCGCAGAGTTCCTCGCCTGCCCGCCCAAGACCTTCAACAAGGACTCGGTCTGCGTCTTCTCCACCCGTACCGGCACCACCCCCGAGATCATCGAGGCCGCCAAGTTCTGCCAGGAGCAGGGTGCCCGCACGCTGATGTATGTCTCCAACGACAACACCCCGGCCACCGAGTACGCCAACTACAAGTTCTTCAGCTTCGCCGAGGACGACGTTCTGTGCGAGGCCATCTACACCTACCAGATCACGCTGGTCGCCCGCTTCCTCAAGAACGCCGGCGCCTTCCCCAAGTACGACACCTTCATGGAGGAGTTCGGCAAGATCGCCCCGTTCCTCATCAAGGCTAAGGATGCCCAGGACGAGCGCTGCGCCGCTATGGCCGAGGACTTCAAGGACACCGACTACCACATGGTGATTGGCTCCGGCATGCTCTGGGGTGAGGCTTACGACTACGCCATGTGCATCCTCGAGGAGATGCAGTGGATCAAGACCAAGTCCATCCACGCCGCCGAGTTCTTCCACGGCACCATCGAGCTGTGCGAGGAGGGCACGAGCCTCATCATGCTCTACGGCGAGGACGACACCCGCAAGCTCATGGACCGCGTCGACAACTTCACCCACATGCTCGCCGACGAGAAGGGCGTCAACGTCCGCGTGAACAAGTTCGACACCGCCGAGGTCGAGCTGCCGTTCAGCGACCCCGAGTTCCGCAAGATCGTCTCCCCGATGGTCACCTACACCATCACCGAGCGCCTGAGCTGCCACCTCGAGGCCGTCCGCAACCACCCGCTTACCACGCGTCGTTACTATCACCAGATGAACTACTAATCCTCTCAAATTACTGCGGTTGTCTGCAGGCGAGCTGCATCTGTTGCCTCGCCTGCAGGCCTATTTCTGGGGTTGATCGAAATGGTTGTCCAGTATCTTCTAGTTGCACTGGTCGCATTTATTGCGTCCATGGACGAGCAATTATTTGGCATTACGATGCTTGGTCGTCCGCTGTTTACGAGCCTGTTTGTCGGCTTGATTCTTGGCGATGTCCAGCAGGGCGTAATCGTCGGCGCTGCTTTGGAGTCCATGTTTATGGGCGCCATCATGGTCGGCGCGGCGGTTCCTCCCGAGGTCTATGCCTCCGGTGTTCTTGGCTGTGCGTTCGCAGTCATTACGGGTACGGGCACGGCAACCGCCGTTGCGCTCGCCCTTCCCGTCTCCGTCTTCCTTCAGGTGTGGCGTAACTTCTGCTACGCCGTTCCGGGTGCCTTTGCCTGCAAAAAGATCGAGACCGCTCTGGCAAATCGCGATCTTGCCAAGGCAAATCTGTACCACCTGACCATCGTCCCGCTGTCGATTGGTATTCCGTCCGCACTGCTGGTGTTTGGCTCGCTGTTCTTTGGCGCCGACCTCATCAACAACGCGCTCAACGCCATTCCGCAGTTTGTGATGGACGGCCTCAACGTTGCGTCCGGCGTCATGGTCTGCATCGGCTTCGCTCTGCTCATTAGGACCATGGGCGATAACAAGCTGCTTCCCTGGCTGTTCATTGGTTTCATTATGGTCATCTACCTCAAGATGGACGTGGTCGGCGTCGCTGCAGCCGCCATTTGCGTCGCGCTGCTCCTGGCCTTCCGCGAGGGCTCGTCCGGTCCGCAGACGGTTGCTGCAGATGAAGAGGAGGACTTCTAATGGCTACTCAGAACACCGACCTCAAAGAGGCCAAGAAGGACGCGATTATGACCCCCGATATGTATCGGAGCATGTTCCTTCGCCAGTTTACGAGCCAGTGCTCGCAGTCGTACGACAAGATGATGGCCATGGGCTTCATGTATACCATCAAGAAGCCCCTGCGCAAGATCTATCCCAACGACGACGATTACTATGCGGCGCTCGACCGTCACACCGAGTTCTTTAACATCACGCCCCACGTGCTCCCGTTTGTTGCCGGCCTGACGGTTTCTATGGAGGAGCAGGCTGCGGCCGATGAGAACTTTGACACGTCCTCGATCAACGCGATGAAGGTCGGCCTCATGGGACCGCTTTCGGGCATCGGCGATTCGTTCTATTGGGGAACGTTCCGCGTGGTTGCCGCTGGTATTGGTATCGGCATTGCTTCGACGGGCAACCCGCTCGGCCCCATCGTGTACGCACTCATCTACTCCGTGATTAACTTCGCAACGCGTATCGTCGCGGCTCATCTGGGATACGACCTGGGAACCAAGTTCTTGCAGCAGTCCGAAGAGAACAACCTTATGTCTCGCATGACGCATGCTGCCGGCGTCCTTGGAATGACCGTTATTGGCGCCATGATCGCGGCACAGGTCTCGCTGTCCACGGCTTTGACCTTTGATGTGGGCGGCTCGGAGATCGTCCTGCAGGATCTGTTCGATTCGATCTTCCCCGGCCTGCTGCCCTTGCTGGCAACCTTCGCCTGCGTCGCCCTGTACAAAAAGGGCGTCAAGACCATCTGGATTATCTTGGGCATCTTCGCGATCTGCATCATCGGAACTGGCTTGGGCGTGTTCGCGGCGGCGTAATGCTGGCCGATATGCTCGCGTGCTGGATAACTAACTGACCGTGTAAAAACGGGGCTCGGCGTAAGGCCAGCCCCGTTTTTTGTTTGAGGGATTGCCTGGCCGTCCGCCGCACGAGCGTGGATATTCGGACGCCTGCCGAATGAGAGTGGAAAATCGGACGGAATCAGCCTCAAAAAGCCTGAAATCCGTCCAATAATCCACTCTCATTTTCCGACCGTCCGAAAATCCACGCTCGTCCACCATCAACGCATCTCTCACTCATCTATAAGACGAGAGATAAGAGAAATACGAGAGATAATTACGAGAGATAGCGGTGTCATGAAGAGATAGATAACGAAGCGATATTTCAAATACTGATTGTTCTACCAGCAAAAACATGTTTTAATGAAGCAAATAGTAGACAGTCTATCTCTCATCTCTCACTCATCTCTAAGACGAGAGATAAGTGAGAGATGAGAGATAATTACGAGAGATAACTGAGAGACGAGAGAAGCCCATTGGGACACTTGCCGCAGAGTCGAGACGAAGGGGCATACGGATGAACGAAAGTGAGCTGACCAATCTGCTCGAGTCTTTAAGGCGCATGGGCTCGGACGATCTTAACGTCGAGGTCAAGGAGAGCGCCACGACGCTTTCCCGCGACGTTTGGGAAACGGTTAGCGCATTCGCGAATACCGCCGGCGGAATTATCGTGCTCGGCGTGAGCGAGCGCGCGGGCTTTGTTCCGGTCGAGAACTTTGAGATCGAGAAAGTGCTCAATCAATTCGTAGCGGGCATGGGCGATGCGGGCGGTCGAGGAAAGCTGGCCAATCCGCCTAAATACACCATTGAGCGGGTGGAGCTCCAGGGCACCATTGTTCTCGTCATCACGATTGAGGAGCTCGACCCGGCGAGCAAGCCCTGCTATGTCATAGAGCGGGGCGCCCAGGGCGGCAGCTACAAACGCATCGACGACAAAGACGTGCCGCTTTCATCGACCGAGGTCCTGTCCTTGTCGTCGTACGAACGGACGAGCCCCAGCGATCGCGATGCGGTGCCGGGTGCAGTTGCAGGCGATCTCGACGAGGCCCTGGTCGACCGTACGATAGATCGGGCTTTCTCGTTGACGCCCCGGGCAATGCGTGGCGCGCCGGACAAGAAAACAAAGCTGGAGCGCCTGAATATCTTTGATTCCCAAGGTAACGTCACTAAGGCTGGACTCTTGACTGTAGGCACCTACCCGCAGCAGTTCTATCCCAAGCTCTTTATCGACGTGGCTGTCCATGCGGGGACTCAGAAAGGCACAGCGGGGTCGCTGAGGTTCATGGACCGCGCAATCTGTGAGGGAACGTTGGGCGAGATGATTTCGGACGCTGTTGCGGCAATCACCAAGAATTTGCGTCGCACCTCGACCGTTCAGGGCGTCTCGCGCACCGATTCGCTGGAGATTCCCGAGGAGGTCCTGCGTGAGGCAGTCGCCAACGCCGTAATCCACCGAGAATATGGGGACCGCTTCTGCGGGCAGTCGATTGCCGTTGACGTCTTTGATGACCGTATCGAGGTGACGAACCCCGGCGGTCTTTACGGAGGAAAGACTCGCGAGAACTTGTTTGACGGCAGCTCCCGATGCCGCAACGCGACGCTCGTGAAACTCATGTCGATTGTTCCGCTGCCGGATGGCGCAGGTTCGCCGGCTGAGGGCAATGGCTCGGGCATTCCGATGATGATTGACGCCATGCGTGCGAATGGTTTGGCCGAGCCCCTGTTTTGCCCGGGATTCGACCGCTTTAAGGTTGTTCTCTACCGAGCGAAAGTTGCACAGATCGATCATGGTGGGGACTTAATCCTGGCGGCGCTCAAACGCTACGGTGAGCTGGGGACGCGCGAGCTGGCAGAGCGCACGGGGCTCACCATTTCCCAGGTTAGGTCGCGCGTCAACACGCTCATTGCTCAAGGCGAGCTTGAGCCCACAGCGCCAGCGACGAGCCGCAACCGCAAGTACCGGTTAACGGAACGCGCGGAGCAGATGCACTAGCGGACGAGGTGACCCAATAATCGACTCTCGATTGACGCCCGCTAAGGTAAGGAGGTTGTTGCCCAGTCGACGGCGATGCTAAAGACTTGGCTTACGCTGGCATGGCCCCGAGCCGTCCATCAAGAACAGCCTAAGAATCAGCTTGATGGCGTATCCCGGCTTGATCTCGGCAGCGTCAAAGACGTGGCGCTCGGTAAGCTCGCTGCAGTATGCATAGATGTCGCGGATGAGCTCCGCGCCCGAAAGCGTAAACATGTAGCCTGCGTCCGAAAGCGCGTTGGGTGCGGTAGGCAGCTTGGCCATGCGGCAAAACGTGGACAGGTCGGGTGCCATGGTGCCCTGGTAGTCAAGGGCGCTGCCGGCTTCCTGTGCGGCAAGTTCTAACTGGCGCACGCGCTCGAGTGCCGCTGCCAACACAAAGCTCGGCGTGGGTGCATTGACGTCTTCCGTGGTCGCCACGAGCCTGCCTGCGGCCTGCGTGACAAGCCAGGCAACCTCGCGCTGGCACCGCACGGCCTTGCGCGTAACCGGTTTGATGGATGAGGAGGAAACGCTCCCCTTAGGCGGATTCGAAGCAGCCACAAGACCCTCCCATGAACGATCGGGCCCAACAAGCCCGGATGAAACACGTGCTACATCAGTATACAGGGGAGTGGGGTAGCGGGGTACGAGCGCGCCAGCGGCAAGCCGAGAGCATCAACGATATGCCGATCGCGGAATGAGATCTCGTAATAATTGACTCTCGGCCATATTATTGAGGGGCATGACTCGCGTTCGTATGGTTGTAGGTGCTGGCGATGAACGACATTGACCTTGCTGTTCCGTTGATGGACGGACCAAGCTATGACCGCGCCTGTAGCCTTGTTCCTTCCGAGTACGTTGAGGCGTGGGAGTGGTTTCTGAGCGAGGAGCAGCGCGGCGGCGTTTGGGCCAACCTTCCGCACCGCACCAAGAAAGACAGCCTCCAGCATTAGTATCGTTTGAGAATTGGCTCGGAGCTCTTCCCTGTAACGCGGGATTCGGGGATTTTCTGGCCGGGCGAAGATTGGGTGAAGCAAGATCCCAATAGGACCTTTGCGCTCTCGGTTCATAACTCTAAAAAGAGCTTCTATACCGATGTGCCTCCACTCTATTTGGACGATGGTACGTGGATCATTAAGTACTCGGTTCAAGCGCCGGATACTGTTGGTTTTCGAGACCAGAATTACAACCGTAAAATGCTCAACTGCATGGAATGTGGCGTTCCAGTCGGAGTCATATTTGCAACCGAGGTGGGCTATAAGGTGCTCGGCCTTGCGTTTGTTGAGCGCTTCGAGCCCGAAAACGGTTGGTTTGTGCTGCACGGGCCTGTTCACAAGGGTGGTCCAGACCCTCGTTTTGCGCCGGACATGAGCTATCTGAAGCACGCGCCAGCCGACATTGAGTTTGCCGGACAGGGTGCGACCGACGACGAAAAGGTTCACTACGCGTTAAGGCGCGAGCGTCTGGGACAGCAATGGTTCCGCAAGCAGCTCGTTGCCGCTTGTGACGGTCGTTGCGCAGTGTCGGGTTGTGGCGTCAGCGAAGTTTTGGAGGCCGCGCATATCGAAAACTATTCGGGCCCAAAATCTCAAGTCGCCAGCAATGGCATTCTGCTTCGGCGCGACTTGCATTCTCTATTTGATGCCCGTCTGATTTCGTTTGAGCCTGTTTGCGGCGAATATCGGCTGTGTGGGTCGTACCTGCTCGATAAGACTGACTACGCTTCCTTCGCGGGTGCGACGTTGAGGCAGCCGAATGAGCATCAGTGGCGACCCAATACGGTGTTTCTTGAGGCCCATCGCATCGAGTTCGATCGTTCGGAAAAGAAGCGCGATAAGGCGGGACTTCTGCCGTATTAGCGTATTAGGATTTGGCATTCTTTGACGATCGTGCCGTTTGATCGGATCGCGCGGCGATGCAATCTCACGTGTGCTTGCTGGTGCATGCTCTTCCTGGTTTGAATAACGAGAGGGGAGCGAGAATGAGCTGGCGAAGTGATGTCGCACTGGGGAAGTACGGAAAACTGCCGCGCGCCCTCATCGACAAAAGCAAGTTCCCGGGTGTGGAAGTTGATTACGGTTCGTTTGCTGTCGCCTGCCCTTGCTGTGGCTTGCAAATTCCGTGTCTCGACATTCGATTTATCGATGCGCGCGATAGGCTCAGCAAAGATGCGAGAAAACGCACGGGCGTTCATATGCCGGCGTATCCGGAGAAGTGTCCTGTTTGTGGCTTCGATATCGTGTATGACGACGGTGGCGAGGGGTAAGTGATGCGGGCAGTAGACCGTGCACATCTCGCCGCCCCTACAAATAAACCCCCTCGCCGCCCCTACAAATAAACCCCCTCGCCGAGTTGCTTGTGAAACTCGGTATGGTGGTCGCGTGCCCAGGTAAAGAGCGCCTGGTCAAAGTCGGTGCGCGTGGCCGGGACGCCAAAGACGCCGGCAACTTCGACGCGCACAAACTCCAGTGCCGGTAGCTTGTTGATCGCGGTGAGGGCAAACGGGGACGAGGGTTCCTCGAACAGATAGCGGCTGCCCTGCAGCGCATCGCAGCTGGTGCACGTGTTGCCGAGCGACGGGGCTTTGGAGGTTCGCGCGCCTACGGGCTTGTAGCCGCAGCGCTTATGGAGATAGTCGCGGAGCTCGCCCGGCACGCAGCCAAGCGCGGGAACGATGGCGAGTGCGTTGGCATTGGCTGTGTCGACGGCAATGTGTCCGGCTTTGTTAGGTGCGTGCGTGGCGGCGGTGTCCTTGCCGTCGTCGGCTCGATAGGGAATACCGAAGGCCGCGACCGAGGTCTCTTTGTGGCACTTCCAGCACTCGCGCTTGCCCAGCACCAGATATATATACGGTGCGGAGGGGTCGGATCGGTCTACGCCGGGCAGCCACTCGGCAAAGGGCTCGGGATTAACGCCGTTGGGCACATACCAGATCTTTTTGGTCCGGTCCCATTTGGCGCCCAGCGCCTTGGCTTCTTCTTTTTGCGAAAAGGGGACATCGAGCTCGGTGCGCATAGCGGCTCCTTGGTGCGCGGGTGCAGGTGGCTCAAGGATACCGCAGGGCGTGGACGTCGTAGCGTTTGGCCGAGAAGTCGCTGTGCGGGCTGGTTGGTTGTGGCGTTGGGCAAATTGGCAAGTAAATGGCCAGCTTTTGGTTGGCTGGCGGCAACCTTGCCGAGAGCTTGACGGGTTGCGGTTTAGACGTCGGTGAATGAACACTTGGGGATGCGAAGCGGCAAAATAACCGCGGGTATTTGCCGAAACTCAAAAAGGAGCGCCATCTGTTGCTCGTGCACATCAAGCGAATTTATATTCGTGATGGATATCAAAGTTATTGTTGATGTTGGGGCATTGAATTTGTTTGGCAGCCATTCGTCAGGTGAATTGATATTACGTTGCGATGACGGTTGGAGCTGCCAGCGGATTTGGCGACATAAAACAAAACAGCCCAGAGACATAGCCTCTGAGCTGCGAACATTTGGTGGGCGTTAGAAGATTTGAACTTCTGACCTCTTCCGTGTCAGGGAAGCGCTCTCCCCCTGAGCTAAACGCCCGATCAAGGGTGCGCGAATGCGCAGGGAATAATATAGCGGAGCCAGGACCTGGTGGCAAGAACATTTTTAAAAATCGCTTACATTGTGGAATTCGGGGGCTTTGTCATATCCATTTCAAAAGAGCCTGCTGCCGCGATTTGGCTGTCGCATAATGCAAGGCCATTGCGGTATCGAGCTATGGAAAGACGCCTGCGGAATTGTCCTACCGATAGGCGGACAAGCCTCCTGCCGGTGCCTTCGCCGTGGTAAGGTAAGCCGAATTGCTTCTAGACTGTTTCGGGGGAGCGGAATGAGCAAAGAGTGTGTCGAGCAGGTCGAAGGCGCAGGGGCTTCGGTGCCGATGACGGCGGCGTCCGATTTTGTCGTGCCGGAGGGAACCGACGAGCTGAGCCGCAACACCCGCCGCGCCTGGCGCGACCGCCTGAACAGTGCCTCAACGCGCAAGATGATCACGGGCGTTCTAGCCACGTTGGTGGGCGGTTCGTTTTGGGGCTTTTCGGGCACCAGCGCGAGCTTTCTGTTCGATACCTATCACGTTGATACCCTGTGGCTTATGAGTGTTCGCCAGATTCTCGCCGGCCTGCTCTTTATGGCTGTGGTTGTCACGCGCGACCGCGAACGCCTCGTCAAGCTCTGGACCACGCCCGCCGATCGCAAACAGCTGCTGTTCTTTACCGCCTTTGGCCTGCTCTTTAACCAGTTTTGCTACCTTTCGGCCGTGCGCCTGACCAACGCCGGAACGGCGACGGTGCTTCAATGCCTGCAGCTGGTCATCATCATGGGCTACACCTGCGTGGTCGATCGCCGCATGCCGCGCGTGCGCGAGGCGGTCGGCATCGGCTTGGCCCTCGGCGGCACCTTTTTAATCGCTACCGGCGGGGACCCCACCAGTTTGAGCATCTCGCCGCTCGGCTTGATCGCGGGTCTCATGTGCGCGGTCAGCGCAACGTGCATGGCGGTGATTCCCGCCAAGATCCTGCCCGAATACGGCAGTCCCATCGTCACGGGCTCGGCTATGCTTACGGCGGGTGTGGTCTCGTGCATCTTCGTACAGCCCTGGGCGCATATGCCGGCGCTCGACGCTGACGGTATCGAGGCGCTCGCGGTGTTCGTGGTTATCGGTTCGTTTTTTGCCTACATGCTGTATATGCAGGGCGTTAAGGACATCGGCTCGGTGCGTGCGAGCCTCATCGGAACCGTGGAGCCGGTTTCGGCGACCATCACCAGCGCCGTTATGCTGGGCACAGTATTTTTGCCGACCGACCTTATCGGCTTTGCCATGATCATCGTGATGATGTTCCTCACGGTTTAGTTGGCGCTATCGCCATACTGGATGGGGTGTTGCGCCACATTTTCGCCAATTGATGTCCGTGTCTGGAGTTTAGCTGTCGATGCCCAATATGCCATAAACTAGTAACGTTATGGACTTTTTCATTGCGACTCAATTGCGAGGATTTCTTTATGGCTGGTAATCACTTTAAGGGCAGCGACAGCGGCCGTCCTGCGGTTCCGCCGCGTTCGAATGGGACTGGAAAAGCCGGCATGCCGAGCGGAGCTGGTCAGAACAGTGCCGGTAAGCGCACGTCCCCGGGCGAGACGGCGATGTTTACCGCTCTGTATGAGCAGTCTCAGAAGGCCAAAAAGACCGGTCGAGCAAGAGGGAATGTCTTTGCGGGCGGTGCGACCCCCACGTCGCAGCCGAGCGGGGCTCCTTCGACACCTGCGAACAACGCAGGCACTGCCAACGCCGCGAATGCCGCCGGCAACATTAATGCCGGCAATGCCGCCAACAATACTCCCTCTGCCGGTGGCGCGGGGCTTACGGGCAACCTTGGTACGATCTATACGGGTGCCTCTGAGACCGGCACGTTCGCCCGTTTGGAAGATAACGGTGCCGAGTTTAAGGGCTCCGGTTCCAAGGAAGATTATTACGATTTTGGCCTGAACTATGGCAACGACGCTTCGTCGAGCTCAACCTCGGACGGCCTGGTCCGTCATCGCCATCGCAAGGGCGAGCGCAAGAAGCGTCACACTGGCGCCGTTGTCGCCGCCGTCGTCGCGGTGCTTCTCGTTGCGCTTGGTGCGAGTGGCTTTATGCTGCTCAACTCGGCAAAGACCGTAAAGAGCGAAGCGAAGGAGGCTGTCGAGATTGTCGGCGGCCTTAAGGACAAGGTCACGTCGGGCGATTTTTCGACGCTGCCCGACGATGCGAAGAAGATCGACGAGCTCTGCGATAGCATGAAGGCGGAGACCTCGAGCCCGCTGTGGACGGCGGCTTCGTTTATTCCGGTGTACGGTAGTGACATCAATGCGGCCCGTACCATGATCGACGCTCTGTCCGATGTCTCGAGCAATGCGCTGGTTCCCATGGCCGACAACCTTTCGCAGGCAACACCCGGCAAGCTGTTCCAGGACGGGATGATCAACGTCTCTGCGCTGCAGGCCGTTGCCGATTCGCTTTCCAGCAGCTCGAAGGTGTTCAAGAGCGCCAACGAGAAGATCCAAGGCATTGGCGATACGCATATTTCTCAGGTGACCGAGCTGGTCGATAAGGCCAAGGATGGCTTTGCCACCCTAAGCGGCGCGGTTGACGCGGCGGAGAAGGTCGCCCCCGTCCTTCCCCAAATGCTCGGCGCCAACGGCCAGACGCGCAACTATCTGGTGTATGCCATGAACAATGTTGAGATTCGTGCTTGCGGCGGCTTTGGCGGCTCGCAGGGTCTGATCTCGGTTACCGACGGCCAGATGTCGATCGGCGAGTTTGTTCCCCGCATTGGACTGAGCGAGGATGAGGCAGTCGAGAGCGTCGACGAAGAGGACGAGGCTCTGTTCGGCAACCACAGTAACCTGTACAACTCGGGTAACACCTATTCGCCCGACTGGCCCCGCAACTCGCAGCGTGTCGCAGCCCTGTGGAAATCTCAATACGGCCAGGACGTCGACGGTGTCGTGGGCATCGACCCCGTGTTCCTGCAGTATCTGCTGGGCCTTGTCGGCAATGTCTCGCTTCCCGATGGAACGGTCGTCGACGGCACCAATGCGGCCAAGGTCCTCATGCACGACGTGTACTGGAACTATCCGGTCGAGGAGTCGGACGGCATCTTCGCATCCGTCGCCAGCGCTGCCTTCGACAAGATTCTCGGCGGCATCGGCGATGTCGATGTTACGAAGCTCGTCAGCGCCGTTGAGCGCGGCGCCGAAGAGGGCCGCCTGATCGCGTGGATGAAAAACGACGACGAGCAGAACGCTATCAAGGAAGTGAACATCGACGCCTCGCTGCCCGATCCGGACAACCCGAGCGAGGATCCCGTTGCCGGTGTCTACTTTAACAACCTGAGCTTCTCCAAGCTCGACTGGTACCTGAATGCCGATACGCAGATTGGCCAGGGCATCAAGAACGGTGACGGCAGATGCTCGTATCGCATCACCGTTACCCTGACGAACATCATGACGCAGGAGGAGGCCGGCAAGCTGCCCGACTACGTCGCGGCGAGCGCGCCCGATGCCGCGCGCGACGACGAGCGTCTGAATGTCTCGTTGTTTGCCCCGACGGGCGGCAACATTACTGATCTGACCGTCGAGGGCACCCAGTTTGGTCTTGGCGCCGCTACGTGGCATGGAATCCCCTTCTATTCGGGCACCGTTGACCTGCATGCTGGCGAGACGACGACGATCACATATACGCTGACCACGTCAGCCGAGGCGGGGGACAAGCCGCTTACGCTGCGTCAGACTCCTACATGCCAGGCGGCTCGCGACAGCGCGTCGGCGTAGGGTTTTTCTGGTAGCGCAGATAATCGAGTACCATTTTGGGGCGGACAGGCAATCTGTTCGCCCCTATTTTGTAAGGAGAGCGCATGAAGTACTTTGGCACCGACGGCTTTCGCGGTGAGGCTAACGTTGGGCTGACGGTAGAGCACGCTTATAAGATTGGCCGTTTTGTGGGCTGGTATTACGGCGCCAACCGCGAGCGCAAGGCGCGCGTCATCGTGGGTAAAGACACGCGTCGCTCGAGTTATATGTTCGAGGCGGCGCTGGTGAGTGGCCTGGTCGCGAGCGGTGCGGACGCCTATATGCTGCACGTGATCCCCACGCCGGGCGTAGCACATCAGACCGTGGAAGGCTGCTTCGATTGCGGCATCATGATCAGCGCGAGCCACAACCCGTTTTGCGATAACGGCATTAAGCTCGTCAATAGCGACGGTTTTAAGATGGACGAGGACGTACTGGAGCTCATCGAGGACTACGTCGATGGCAAGAGCGAGGTGCCGCTGGCCACGGGCAACCACATCGGCGCCACGGTGGACTACATGCAGGGCCGCAACCGCTACATTGCCTCGCTCATCGCCAGCGCGAACTTTTCGCTGCAGGGCGTCAAGATCGGCATCGACTGCGCCAACGGCTCGGCGTCCTCGGTGGCCAAGCCGGTGTTCGACGCGCTGGGCGCCGACGTGCGCGTGATCAATGCCGCGCCTGATGGTTTTAACATCAACGTTGACTGCGGCTCCACGCATATGGAGCGTCTGCAGCGCCACGTGGTGGAGCAGGGCCTGGACGTGGGCTTTGCCTACGACGGCGATGCCGACCGCTGCCTGGCCGTGGACGAGCGCGGCCGCGTGGTCGATGGCGACCAGATCCTGTACGCGTGCGGCGTGTACCTGAACAAGCACGGCCGCCTTTCGGGCGGTACCGTGGTGCCGACCATCGCCAGCAACTTTGGTCTGATCAAGTCGCTTGAGCTTGCCGGCCTGAGTGCCGTGACCAGCGGCGTGGGCGATCGCCACGTGTACGCCAAGATGCGCGAGGGCGGCTACAGCCTGGGCGGCGAGCAGACGGGCCATACGATCTTTGGCGATATCGAGCGCACGGGCGACGGCATTATGACCTCGCTGCGCGTGATGGAAGTGATTCGTGCCGAGCGCGAGACGCTTTCGCAGCTCACGGCGCCGTGCAAGCTGCTGCCGCAGGCGCAGGTGGCCGTGCGCGTGGCGGACAAGGACGCCGCGCTGGATAGCATGGGCGTGCAGAACGCCATCGCCGAGGCCGAGGCATCGCTGGCGGGCGAGGGCCGCGTGCTCGTGCGCAAGAGCGGAACCGAGTCGGTCATCCGCGTGCTTGCCGAAGCCCCCGACCAAGCAGCCGCCGAAGCCGCCATGAAGCGCATCGCGGGTGCTCTAGAGGCTTTGTAGTTACGCGGTTTTGCCAAACCGCGTAACGGGCCGACGCTGCAAACGACCCTAAGCGGCAATCTGACGTTCAATTTCAAGGGCGCGACCAGAAGGTCAGCGCCCTTTCATTTCACGTTACCTTGCTCGCTTAGGGTCGTTTTCGCTGACGTTGCCAAGACATTGGCGTCAACATAGTTGGCGTTGGCGATGGCGTGCTGGTCAATCCTTACAGC
The DNA here is from genome assembly GCA_902489295.1 of uncultured Collinsella sp. GTDB lineage: Bacteria > Actinomycetota > Coriobacteriia > Coriobacteriales > Coriobacteriaceae > Collinsella. The sequence continues at coordinate 3,022 of CABTZM010000020.1, read as the reverse complement.
TCGTACAGTGTGGTGAACTTGTCCTGCAGGTAGCTGCAGTAGTAGCGGGCGTCAAAGGCCATGCCGCAGGCGCCCTTGATGAGTTCCGGCGCGTCTTTGGCGCGGCCCCACTGCCAAATGTGCTCGCCCAGCCAGGCGCGGACGGGCGCCAGATCGCCGCTCGCGCAGGCACCGGTAAGGTCGACGCCGTCGCGGCACATGGCCGGCACAAACATGGCATCGTAGGCGCTACCCAGCGCATACGTGGGGAAGTAGCCAAACGAACCGCCGCTCCAATGCGTATCCTGCAGGCAGCCGTGCGTGTCGTCGGGAACGGGAATGCCCAGGTACTCGTCCATAAAGCGGTTCCAAAGCGCGGGGATGTCCTTGGCCGCAGCCTCGCCGGCAAACAGCATACGCTCAATCTGGTAGCGCACCATAATATGCAGCGGATAGGTGAGCTCGTCGGCCTCGGTGCGGATCAACGACGGCTGCGCGATGTTCACGGCGCGGTAGAGCGTGTCTTCGTCGATGTCGCCGTAGACCTCGGGCGCGTGACGACGCAGCACCTCGAGCAGCGGGCCCATAAAGGCGCGGCTGCGACCCACGGTGTTCTCGAAAAAGCGGCTCTGGCTCTCGTGGATGCCCATGGAGGTGCCGCCCTCCAGGCAGGTGCGCGCGTAGGCGGGATTGACGCCCAGCTCGTACATGGTGTGCCCCGCCTCGTGGATGATGCTGTAGACGTTGGAGATGCAGTCGTCCTCGTAGATGTGCGTCGCGATGCGCGCATCACCCACGGCAAAGCCCTCGCTAAACGGATGCTCGGTAAAGGCAAGCGTGGTGTCGTCCAGGTCCAGGCCGACAAGCTTCATAAGGTCGAAGCTCATGGCGCGCTGGGCAGCCTCGGGCACGTGGGCGTGCAAAAAGTCGGCAGCCGGCTGCTGGCCGCGCTCGCCGATGGCGTGCACGAGCGGCACGACCGTGGCCTTGACCTCGTCGCAAAACGCGTCGAAGCTCTTGGCGGAAAGGCCGCGCTCGTACTGGTCGAGCCAAACGTCGTATGGATCGCGCTTGGGGTCCATGAGCTCGGCCTGATGCTTAAGTTGGGCGACGATTCTATCCACATAGGTCTCAAAGCTCGCCCAGTCGTTGGCTGCCTTGGCCTTGTGCCACACGGCGTCCGCCTCGCAGGTGAGCCTGGTCCAGGCCTCGGCTTCTTCGGTGGGGATGGCACTGGCCTCACGTTGATCGCGGCCGAGCACACGGATCTCGTCGAGCAGCTGAGGGTCGTCGATTTTGCCGCCGGCGACGGTCTCGCGCGCTAACGAGCGTACGAGCTCAACGGACTTCTCGCTGGTCAGCAGCTTGTGATGCTCGCCGGCAAGCGTGCCCATGGCGTCGGCACGCGCTGCTGCGCCGTTGGCGGGGGCAATGGTCGCGCCGTCAAACTCGGCAATCTTGAGCAGGTACTCACGAGTCCACAGCTTGCCTTCGAGCTTGCGGAATTTTTTGACGGCCTTATCGACCTTCATGCCTTTGGATGTCTTGCCCGCTGCAGGCTCGGCCTTCTTATCGAGTTTCTTTCCCATACCATATCCTTGATCTCGTGAGCCGAGCGCTTCGGGTGGGCGCGCGGCCAGTTTGCACAGCTACCTGCCTTGTACCCAGTGCGAACAAAACGGAACGCGGCGATGCACACGCAGAATGTGTTATCCTATAGCCCAATGCGTTGACGGAGAGGGTTTTGCCCGCCGCGTCGCCGGCAAGAGAGGGAAGGTCATGGGCTGCGAGCCTTCCTGCGGTGACAAGGGCCAAGCGTTCACTCCCGAGCAGCGACCTCAACGGGCACGCGGCCAGCGGCGGCGAAGCCCCAGTAGGGAAGCCGTGAGCCTCGCGACAAGGGGCACAGAGTGGGCGCGGCGGGCCAGACATCCGCCGGGTCAAACAAGGTGGTACCGCGGAATTCAACCGTCCTTGGGCAATGCACATGCCCGAGGGCGGTTTTTTGTTACCGAACCGGGCCGCACATCCGCAGCTCCGGGTGGCTCCAGCCGCCGCGGCAAGTGGATGCGCGAGAGACGAAAGGGAAGACATGAGTCTGATTGATGATCTGGTCAAACTCGAGGAAGAGGCCAAGGAGCTCGTCGCAGGCGCCGACGACGCAGCCAAGCTCGAGGCTGCGCGCGTTGAGCTGCTCGGCCGCAAGGGCCGCATCACCGGCCTGATGCGCATGATGGGCAAGCTCGCCCCCGAGGATCGTCCCGTGATGGGCAAACGAGCCAACGAGATGCGCCAGCTGATTGAGGGCATGCTCGACGAGCGCAACACCGAGATGAAGGCCGCCGCCCTCAAGCGCGCGCTGGAGCACGACGCCGTCGACATCACGCTGCCGGGCATCCGTCCGCAGATCGGCCACCAGCACCTGATCAAGCAAATCATCGAGGAGGCCGAGGACATCTTCTGCGGCATCGGCTACACCGTCGAGTCCGGCCCCATGGTCGACACCTCCTACTACAACTTCACCGCGCTCAACGCTCCCATGGATCACCCGAGCCGCTCGGCCCGCGATACCTTCTACGTGGTCGACAACAACCCCGGCAGCGTCGCGCACCCCGAGGCTCACGCCCACGGCGAGTCCGACGTGCTGCTGCGCACCCAGACCTCGGGCGTGCAGATCCACACCATGGAGTCGCAGAAGCCGCCCATCTACATGATCTGCCCGGGCACCGTCTACCGTCCCGACACGGCCGATGCCTGCCACCTGCCGCAGTTCAACCAGATCGAGGGCCTGGTCGTCGACGAGGGCATCACCTTTGGCGACCTGAAGGGCACGCTCGACTACTTTGTTAAGTGCATGTTTGGCGAGGATCGCAAGACGCGTTACCGCCCGCACTTCTTCCCCTTCACCGAGCCCAGCTGCGAGGTGGACGTGAGCTGCCACGTGTGCGGCGGCAAGGGCTGCAACTTCTGCAAGCACAGCGGCTGGATCGAGATCTTGGGCTGCGGCATGGTCGACCCCAACGTGCTCATCAACTGCGGCATC